>DATIJX010000228.1:0-18459 GCA_035478175.1 Ignavibacteriaceae bacterium | reverse complement strand
TCATCGGTTCTTCCGCGGATAACTTTTACAACTTCATCAACCATTTCGTTGTAATCTTTTTCACTTACTAATCCTTCGCAGGGTCCGTCGCATTTTTTTATGTGGTAATCGAGACACACTTTAAATTTTTTCTTGGCTATTGATTCATCGTTAATATCAAACTTGCAGCTTCTTATTTTAAAAACCTGATTGATCATTCTCAACGCTGATTTCATATTCTTTACACTGGTGTACGGGCCAAAATATTTTGAACCATCGCGAACAACTCTTCTTGTCGAAAAAATTCTTGGGTATGGTTCATTCGTCACTTTAATGAATGGGAATGATTTATCATCCTTTAAGTTGACGTTGTATCTTGGCTTTAATTCTTTGATGAGATTGTTTTCGAGAACTAAAGCTTCTACTTCTGAATCTGTGACCACAAGTTCAAAGTCAAAAATCTTGCTTACAAGAGCTTCTGTTTTTGCGTTGGGATTCTTCGAATGGAAATAACTTTTTACACGGCTGCGGATATTGTTAGCCTTGCCAACGTAAATAACCTTTTTCTTATCGTTAAAGAATTGATATACTCCCGGCTTGGAAGGAAGATTGGTTAACTTATTTTGTAGTTCAGGATTCATCAATCAAAGTTAAAAATAATATTTACTCCGGAATGAATCTTGAAAAATTTCAGGATTAAATCAATTGAAAAAGTCAACTAACCAGAAATCTGATCTTACCCCTAAAAAGTACACATTAAGTTGAGCCACCGGAGGATTTTTCTTTTAACAACAAGCAACAAAAATTATTTTAATAGTGCGTCTGAAAACAGATAAAGATAAAATCTGCCATAAACAGATAACTATTTAACTCTTTTACCTAATTGACTTTTGTTTTGGACAGCAGTGATCGGTTCAATAGTTCAGTCTTAACTCACCTCGTCAGAGTCCGTTAGACTCTGATGGAGTCTAACGACCATATCCCTCCTTGCCTTTGCCGGCAGGCAGGTCTTAATAAACAGGGAATTGTTATAGCTAAATCCTAATAATTTATATTATTGCCAGTGGTTAAAAGGATTTGTCATAATTGCAACTAAGTCTCTCTTTTTTCAAGAGAGAGATTAGAGAGAGTTCGAGATTATTTAATATGTGATCTAACCCATTCTACCGCAATTATAAATTGAAAATGCCTTTCACTTTCGCTAACTTTGCCAGGTTTTTTCAAATCAAATCTTATAATCAAGGAGTTAAAAAATGGCTGTAAAAGTAGCAATAAATGGTTTCGGAAGAATTGGTCGTCTTGTTCTGCGCGCGATGGCAGATCAAGGGGTTTTAGGGAAAGAAATTGATATCGTTGCAGTGGTTGACGTTGTAAACGATGCAAAATATTTTGCCTACCAGTTAAAGTATGATTCAGTTCACGGCACATTCATAAGCGATGTAAGTTCAAAGAAAAGCAAAGCCGATTTAGAAGTTGACGACATACTCGTAATTAACGGCAAAGAAACAAAATGTATTCTCGCAACAAAAGATCCATCACAACTTCCGTGGAAAGATCTGGGTGTTGATGTAGTTATTGAATCAACTGGACTTTTCACTGATTCTGAAAAAGCAAAAGGACATTTAACTGCCGGTGCAAAAAAAGTATTAATCTCTGCACCCGGTAAAGGCGAAGTTAAAACTGTTGTAATGGGTGTTAATGATGATGAGTTGAAACCAGAACATAAAATTATTTCTAATGCTTCATGCACGACAAACTGTTTGGCACCTGTCGTTCACGTTTTGTTGAAAGAGGGAATTGGAGTTGAAGTCGGAATTATGACCACAATCCACGCATACACTGCAACTCAGAAAACCGTTGACGGACCTTCAAAGAAAGACTGGCGCGGCGGAAGAGCTGCAGCAATAAACATTATTCCTTCAAGTACAGGTGCTGCAAAAGCTGTTGGTGAAGTGCTTCCTTCTACTAAAGGTAAGTTGACCGGAATGTCTTTCAGAGTTCCCACTGCAAATGTTTCGGTGGTTGATCTCACTTTCCGTTCGGTAAAAGACACATCAATAAAAGAGATTGATGAATTATTGAAGAAAGCATCAAAGACATATATGAAAGGAATACTGGGTTATACAGAAGAAGAGCTTGTCTCGACAGATTTCAACCATGATGAGCGTTCTTCAATTTATGATTCGTTAGCAACGATGCAGAATAACTTTAAGGATGAAAAACGCTTCTTCAAAATTGTTGCCTGGTACGATAACGAATGGGGTTATTCACACAGATGCGTTGACCTTTTGATGAAAATAGCAAAAATGTAAACGGGTGTCATTCTGGCTAGTTCTGCAGAAAGCTTGCCTCGACAGGGCGAAGTTCTTACGGAGAGTTCTGACGAACTTGTCCAGGATCTAAGGCTTGTTACGAGCAGATTCCGGATGCTCCGCTTGTGGCGGATCGCCGGAATGACAGAAAGAATAAGAAATAATTTAGTAGAAATAAATTCCGATCAAATTAATAAAGAATTAAAATGAATAAACTTTCAATTGAAAAGATAGAATTAAAAGATAAACGAGTTCTCGTCCGCGTTGATTTTAATGTTCCGCTGGATGAGAAACTTAACGTAACAAACGATATCAGGATTGTTGAATCACTTCCAACAATTAAAAAGATAATTGCTTCTGGTGGTAAAACAATTTTGATGAGTCACCTCGGAAGGCCAAAAGGTGAACGAAAACCAGAATTCAGTCTGAAACCAGCAGCAGAAAGATTAGGAAAATTACTTGGTAAAGAAGTTAGGTTAGCTCCTGATTGTATTGGTGCTGAAACAGAAAAGATGGTAAATGATATGAAACCCGGTGATGTGGTTCTTCTTGAAAATCTTCGCTTCCACAAACAGGAAGAGAAGAACGATCCTGAATTTGCAAAACAATTAGCAATTCTTGGTGATGTTTATATCAATGATGCATTTGGAAGTGCACACAGAGCTCACGCTTCAACTGAAGGAGTTACAAAGTATATTAAAACCTGCGCAGCCGGTTACCTGATGCAAAAAGAATTGGATTATTTAGGAAGTGCACTTGCTAATCCTAAAAGACCTTACTGTGCAGTTCTCGGCGGTGCAAAAATTTCAGGCAAGATTGATGTGATAAATAATCTTCTCGATAAAGTTGATACACTTATTGTTGGCGGCGGGATGGCATTCACTTTCTTCAAAGCACAGGGAAAAGAAATCGGCAAGTCCTTGCTTGAAGCAGAAAAGCTTGATCTGGCAAAAGAGCTTTTAGAAAAAGTTAAATCGGGCAAACTTAAATTCTTACTTCCAGTTGATGTTGTTGTTGCAGATGAATTCAAAAATGAATCTCCTGCAATTACCGTTGATGTCGATAAAATTCCTGCTGACAAAATGGGATTGGATATAGGGCCAAAATCAATTAAGTTATTTTCAGATGAATTGTTGAAATCGAAGACGATAGTTTGGAACGGACCAATGGGAGTTTTTGAAATGAATAATTTTGCTAAAGGAACTTTTGCAGTGGCTCAAACTCTTGTTAAGGCAACTGAGAATGGTGCAGTAACGGTAATCGGCGGCGGAGATTCTGCAGCGGCAATAGCAGATGCAGGACTTGAGAAAAAAGTATCTCACGTTTCAACCGGAGGCGGTGCTTCACTTGAATTTCTTGAAGGCAAAGTTCTTCCCGGTGTTGCAGCGTTGACGGATGCAAAATAAATGATATGAATTAAGGAGTCTTTTTGAATAATTCTTACAGACCATTTGGCGGCTTTAGTGTTTTTCCCCCGGTGATTAAAAATCTTTTAATCATCAATGTCGCGGTATTTTTTCTTCAGATGATCGCGAGTAACTTAATGTTAGGCGGCCAACCCTTGTGGTACGTCCTCAATGTGTGGTTTGCACTAAATCCGCTCAGTGAAGGATTTAACTTTCAGATATGGCAGTTGATCACCTACCAATTTATGCACGGCGGATTTTCTCATATCCTCTTCAATATGTTTGCTCTCTGGATGTTCGGAATGGAAGTTGAAAACCATTGGGGATCAAAAAAATTCCTTACATACTATGTGTTATGTGGTGTTGTTGCAGGAATATTCCAACTGTTCATCAGTCCATTGTTTGGTGACTCACCAGCAGTTACCATCGGTGCTTCCGGTGCAGTCTATGGAGTTTTAATTGCATTCGGATTAATGTTCCCCGATAGATATATCTTTCTTTATTTCCTCGTTCCGGTTAAAGCAAAATACCTTATCGGATTTTTAATCGTATTAGAATTTATGCTTGTTGACAGTGCTCAAAGTAATGTTGCCCATCTTGCTCACCTCGGCGGTGCATTGGCAGGTTTCCTGTTCATTTTATTTGATAAAAGCATTGATGTTCCGCTTAAAAGAATGTTAAACATTTCCGGATACAGAAGAAACAACACTTTCAATAATCCTTTCAGTGGTTTATCTGATAAATTCAAAAAAAGAAGCCAGAATATTGAGGATGCTGATTACTACGAAATCAATCAGAAAAAGGAAGGTGAAGAAATATCACAGGCGGAGATTGACGCAATTCTAGATAAGATCAGTCAGGCCGGTTATCAAAACTTAAGTGAACGTGAGAAGAAAGTTCTTTTTGAAGCAAGCAAGAAGATGAACTGATTAAATCAAGTCAAAAGTGAAAAGTCAAAAGTCAAAAACAATATTCCTGGATAAAAATCCAATTCATACAATCAGGCAATCATTCAATCATTCAAAAGGCAGAACACTTGTATGGATGTATGGTTGTATGAAACTACTTAATATTAAAATTACCTTTCTCATTATATCTACTTTGTTCCTTTCGGCTTGCGACAAAGGACCTCCAATTCCTGAGGAAAAATTCATCAAAGTATATGTTGATTTATTAATCATTCAGGATACTAAAACTGCTGAAACATTTCCTCTCGATTCAATAAAGACACTTGTCTTTACAAAACACAACATCTTATCAGAGCAGTATGATGAAACAATTAATTATTATAACTCACAACCGGAAAAGTGGGTAGCATTTTTTGATAGTGCTACGGTTTATGTTGAGAGGTTGAAGCGGGATTCTGAGAAGAAGCCTTAAATTGTGAGATAGCTATTCTTATCTCGGGATATGTAATTTTTGAGGGTAATCTTTCCTTTAATTCTTTCAGATTCGCAAATCCTTTTTCTGCTTCGACAATTATTGTTTGAAGAATATCTTTTTTTATTAGCGAAGAAATATCAACATCCGGATCAAACTCAACTATAGTTTCAATCTGCATTGAAATAACTGCCTCGGAAAGTTTCCTCGTATCGGCAATTTCCTTCAGTGTATATTTTTTTTGAAGAAGCTTTTTTGTTTCAACTATGTTTTGCGGAAGTTCTCGCTTTGCTTCAGTTTTTGTTTTTTGTGGTGCACTGGGTTTGTAGCTGCTTATAATTTCAAGAAAGTCATTCCCAAGCTTATTGAACATACGACTGTTGAATCCGTTAATGTTCATCAACTCAAATTTGCTCTTCGGTTGGAATCTTGCTACTTCCCGCAATACATTGTCAGGACAAATCAAATAACCTGACTGCATAAACCTATCAGCAGCTTTTTTTCTTGCTTCACGCAACAAGTTAAAAAGATATAATTCATCATCGTAACTTTTAGTGTCTTGATTTGATCTATTGTCTTCGGATGCTTTTTCTGATTTAACTTTATCAACTTTGGGAAGACTTAAATAATTTCTCCTGCCTATACTTTTCAAAATCTTTCCTTTTGAAATTTGATCAGCCAGAACTCCTTTTATTTCTGCTGTCGAAAAATTTTTACAGGCACCAAAGTGTTTGAATAATGCGGCACTTTCTTTTGTTTTCTCGCCCCGGAGTAAATTAACAAGAAAATTCTCGGGAATTTCTTCGTTTGCCTCTACAAGAGTTTCAATGATTATCTCAGCGAGATAGGAAGCAGAAGAATCTTTCAATTTACCGGTTGAAGTACAGTTATCGCACTTGCCGCATCTGTAATCCGTAACATTCTCACCAAAATAATTGAGAATATTCTTAAACCGGCATTCATTTGTAAACACAAACTCGAGCATTTTATCAAGCTTATGCTGCGAGTTAAGATAGCTTTCATTTATTAATTTATAATTTAAAATTAATTTCTCAGCTTGAACTCTTTCGGTTGTCAGGATAACAGTTTCTTTAGCTATTGCCTGATTGAAGGAAATAATTCCCATATTATCAAGAACATTCATTGAATCAAGAAAAATTTGTTCGGGAATTAATAATTTGTTGGCAAGATGAGAAGCTGAAATTTTTATCGGCTGGTTTAAAATACTGCTGCCATATTCTCTAAGTAATGAAATCAGAATATTTGCTAATTCCTGGTAAGAAGAATCTTGAACAAACTGTCTTAGCTTTTCTTTACTGAACAATATTTGTATTGAATCCTTTTTATCATATTCAGAAACCTGGCGGATGTATCCTGAATTTTCCAGATATTTAAGTGCCGAGTGAAGAAGTCCGGATGAAACTTCAACGCCTGCATATTTTGAAATATATTCTCTGTTAACAATTAATTCTTTGTCAATTGAACTTCCAACAGCTACACGGTTATAGTCACAGACAGCCTTATAAATTTTTTGAATGAGATCTTTGCTGGGATGAGAATTCGATATAAAAAAGTTCTGAATTGCCATATCAGATTCATCGTGGAGCAAGTAACAGAACGAGTCCTTCCCATCCCGTCCGGCTCTTCCAATTTCCTGGTAATAACTTTCTATAGAACCGGGAGTATTGTAATGAATTATCAACCTGATATCAGCTTTGTCAATTCCCATCCCGAATGCATTAGTAGCAGCAATGATTTCAGTCCTGCCCTGAATAAATTCTTCCTGAACTCTTCTTCTTTCCGGTGCGGTTAATCCTGCGTGATAATAATTGCAGTGAATTCCTTTTATGTTCAGGAATTCTGCAACTTCCTCTGTCTTTTTTCTTGAAGTCGTATAAATTATTGCAGGTCCATTTATATCCTTCAGAAGTTCAAGACATTTATCTTTTTTCTTTTTGGAATGAAGAACTCTGATATGAAGATTTTCCCGTTCAAACCCTCTTACAAATATTTTTGCATCTTTAAAGTCAAGCTGTAAAACAATGTCTTCTCTAACCTCTGGAGTTGCGGTGGCAGTAAAACCAGAAACTTTTTTTACTCCAATGTGATCAATAAATTCTTTTATCTTCAAATAACTTGGTCTGAAATTATGTCCCCATTCACTAATGCAATGAGCTTCATCAACAAAAAGGTTTTTTGGTTTTAATTCTTTAATTCTTTCGGCGAACTTAAGGCTCTCTGCCTTTTCAGGTGCAAGGTAGAGAAGTTTTATACTTCCGAGAGCAATTTTATTCAGCACATTTTCTGTTTCGGAATAAGTCATGGTGCTGTTAATGAAAGCGGCGACTTCTTTTTTTCTGTTCAAGCCGTCAACCTGGTCTTTCATCAGCGCAATAAGTGGCGAAATTACGATTGAAAAATTTTCCGATAATAGTGCCGGAATCTGGTAACAAATGGACTTCCCGGCACCGGTAGGAAGCACTACAAGTACATTGTTGTATTTAATTACTGCATCAATTATTTCAAGCTGACCGGTTCTGAAGTCATCATAACCGAAGAATTCTTGCAGTATTTTAAGAGGGTTATCCAGAGTCGGCACCGTATTTGTTTGTTATATCCTAGCCATAGGGTTATTTTTAAACCAAGATATTATTTAAATAATGATAATTATTCCTTTAACTTAAAATATATTCAAAAAATCAATTCAGAACATTACCTTCAATATAATTTCTCTCAAGTTATAAACAATCAGGATTTTTTCTTATGAAAGCATTTTTTTATTTGATTCTTTTTTTTGTAATAGCAGGCAATAGTTTCCCGCAGACTACTTACACAGACATCCTCATTGAAAATTCAATTTACTCTGAGGCTCCGGCTGAAATTCAGCAAACGAAACCGTTTATCAGACAAAGATGGTTCTTTGAGCAGAGAGCCTATCCAAATAATTTTATTCCAGAGAATGCTTATGCCAACTCAATGTATCAACGCAATGAGCTGAGAACTCAAAATGCCGACAGAATGCCAAACATAAATTGGGTTAGCCTTGGGCCGACACCCGGCTATTACTTTAATTATGGTAATATTTCTTCACGAGTTGTAACAGGAGAGTTTCATTCTACAAATCCAAGTACAATATATATAGGACCAGCTAACGGTGGAGTATGGAAATCAACTGACAGCGGTGTTAACTGGACTCCACTAACAGATGATCAACCTTCAATGTCAATGGGTGCAATAGCAATTGATCCTACTAATCCAAATATCGTTTATGCCGGAACCGGTGAAGCTACTTACAGCGGTGTATCTTATTACGGAAGAGGTTTATTAAAATCTACTGATGCTGGAGCAACCTGGCAGCATATTACAAATGGATTGCCAACGTCTTCATATTTTTCAAGAATTAAAATTCGTCCGAATCATCCAAATGAGCTTCTTGCTGCACTTGGTTCAGGAGGTTTACTCAGAAGCACAAATTCAGGTTTAAACTGGACTACACTGGTTAGTGGAAGATGTGATGATGTAGTTTTCACATTTACCGGTGATACTGCATTTGCAGTTGGATCCGGAATCGGTTTTAGAAGGTCAGTGGATGGCGGCCAAACTTTTACAGCTTTTGGAACTGGTTTAGGTACCGGAACAAGAACTCACTTTGATCTTTGTCTTGCCCAACCAGCTTTTATGTATGCATCTGTTCATGTTAGCGGAAATGTTAATCTTTTTAAGTCAACAAACTATGGTGCTAACTGGACTCAACTTACAACCTCATCTGCATTTCAAAATCAGGGAGGACAGGCATGGTATGATTTGTATTGCAGAGTTAACCCGGTTAATCCAAACTTAGTTTATGTTGGAACAATAGATATCTGGCGTACTACAGACGGCACAACTTTTACGAACATCACAAACGGTTATGCCGGCGGATATGTTCATGTTGATCAACACTTTTTATTTTTCCATCCAACAGATCCTAATACAGTTATGTCATGCAATGATGGAGGAATATGGCTATCAACAAACAGCGGAAATTCTTTCACAAACCTTAATCAGAATCTCACTTTAACCCAATTTTACAGAATAGCTGCAAGTCCATTTACACCAAGCCGTATTTTGGGCGGCACACAGGATAATGGAACCCAGCAAACTTATTCCGCACTTAATTGGGCTGCTGCTTATGGAGGTGATGGAGGAGAGGTATGTTTCAATCCATTCAATTCAAATTTTATTCTTGGTGAAACTCAGAATGGTGGAATATTCAGAACAACAAACGGAGGTACTTCCTGGAGCAGTGCAACTAGTGGAATCAGCACCAGTGAAAATGTTGCCTGGGTCGCACCGATCATTGGACATCCAACTACCGACGGAACTTTTTATGTTGCAAGGCAGCGCGTTTATCGCTCAACTAATAACGGCGGAGCCTGGACGGCAATATCAGCAAATGTAAATGGAACAAGCGCAGTTAGAGAAATGGCAATTAGTAAATCGAATCCAAATATTATGTATGCATCGACAGGATCAAGTATATTTTTGTCAACTGATGCTGGTGCTACATTTACGAATAAGACCAGTGGTTTACCGGGCAGGACAATAACTTCAATAAATATCCATCCTTCTGATGAGAATATTACTATATTAACTTTCTCCGGTTTTGGTACCAGCAAGGTTTATAAAACTACTAATATGGGAACTACCTGGTTCAGCATTTTTGGTAATCTACCGGATTCGCCTGTGAATAGCTGTTTTATTTATACTTACGATGTACTGAATCCCAACACATATTTTGTTGGAACCGATATCGGGGTATTCTTAACACAAGACAATGGCACTACCTGGGTTGAACTTCCAAACAATCTTCCCAACACTGTTATTCTACATCTTGATTATTCTCATTCAAACCAGATGATGAGAGCAGGAACTCACGGCAGAGGTGTTTATGAAGCTTTTATTGATTTCCAGATACCAGTTGAACTTTCATCTTTTACAGCAGAAACAGGAGTCAACACTGTTGTTTTAAACTGGAGCACTGCAACAGAAACAAATAATAATGGTTTTGAAATTGAAAGAAAATTAAAAAATCAGGAGTGGGTAACGATTGGTTTTGTCCAGGGAAAAGGCACAACTACTGAAATCCAGAATTACAGTTATGTGGATGATTATTCTTCATTACCTTATGAAGGAACTGTCTTATACAGATTGAAACAAATTGATTACAATGGAGATTATGAATATTCAGATCAATTGGCAGTCAACTTAACATTTACACCTTCGGAATATTATGTATCACAAAATTATCCGAACCCATTCAATCCATCTACAACAATTAAATATTCTTTACCTGTTGAAAGCCGGGTAAGAATTAATATTTACAATGCACTTGGTGAAGTAGTAGAAGAATTGGTTTCAAAGGTTCAAAGTTCAGGGAATTATGAGATAACCTGGAATGCTCAGAACTATTCTTCAGGAATTTATTATTACTCATTTGAAGTAATCAGTGCTGATGGTTCTCAATCTCACCGCGAGATGAAGAAGATAGTCTTTCTGAAATAAAAACCATAATACGTGATATTCTTATTGACGGGGTGCAGAATTTTGCACCCCTTTTTATTCTTTGACTAGTTTTATTTGTTAATGATTATTTAACTCATCTTGCCTCACTATATTAATTCTCTACTGTTAAAACATCAATAATATCGTTAATTTTGTATAGTCTTTTATTGTTAATATTTAAATACTATTACCGTACTGACATCAATGCGTATCTCCAAATTTAAGCACACAAAAAAATCTCAAAAGAAAAAATTATAAAGGTTTCTTAAATGCCGGAAAAAGAACTGAAGTTAGAAGATTTATTAAAATCCTCTCCTAAAATGAGTGAGCAGGATAATATCAATGAAATTGCAATCATCGGAGCCGGAGTAATGGGGCAGGGAATAGCCCAAACAATCTCTGCCGCAGGTATGGATGTTCTGCTGATTGAAAAAAATGAAAAAAAATTGAAACAATCCAAAGCAATGCTTTCCGAGTCTATTGATCGTGAAATAAAACGTTGGGCAATGACAAAATCTGACAAGAAGGCTATCCTTAGCAGAATTAAATGGGAAATAAACTATGATAAAATTGCTGATCGGGATTTAATTGTGGAGGCTGTAGATGAAGATTTCGATTTAAAAGTAAACATTTTTTCCCAGCTGGATAAGCAAGCAAAGAAGGATTGTATCTTTGTTTCTAATACGTCCACTCTCAGTTTGACAAAGCTTGCAGAAACAACCAGCAGACCGGATAAAATGATTGGGCTTCACTTTTTAAATCCTGTACCTAAAATACCGGTAGTTGAAGTTGTTAAATGTTTGCATACATCGAATGAAACGATTGCAAAGGTTAAAACTTTTGTTTCAAATATCGGGAAAACTCCTGTAGAGGTTTATGAATATCCCGGGTTTGTCACGACGAGGGCAATTGTTCCATTGTTGAACGAAGCAATGCATATATTGATGGAAGAAATTGCAACTGCTAAAGATATAGATACAGCAATGAAACTCGGCTACAACTTCCAGCAGGGTCCTCTGGAAATGGCTGATAGTATGGGTTTGGATGAGGTACTTGCGTGGATGGAAACTCTCTGGCAAACTCTTGGTGAACCAAGATACCGCGCTTGTCCAATATTACGAAAACTTGTTCGCGAAAGAAAACTTGGCAAAAAAAGCGGCGAGGGATTTTATAAATATGACGAGCACGGAAACATAGTCGGTTAATTTTTAAACAACTTAAAAAAGAAAAATATAATGAAAGTACTTGTATTAAATTGCGGAAGCTCATCAATAAAATATCAATTCATTGAAACAGATACAGAAACTGCACTGGCGAAAGGTATTGTTGATAGAATCGGAATGAGCGGAGCTGTTTTGTCTCATTCAAGACACGATGGAGACAGCATAAAGATAGCAGGTGAAATTCTTGATCATCAAATAGCAATTGAATATGTAGTTGCTATCCTCCTGAGTAAAACCCATGGGGTAATATCAGATATAAACGAAATAGATGCAATTGGCCATCGCGTTGTTCACGGCGGCGAATCGTTTACAGGTTCAGTGCTGATCAATGATGAAGTGATAAAAGTTCTACAGGATAATATTGAACTTGCACCTCTTCATAATCCACCAAACATAAAAGGCATTCAGGCTGTTACCAGACTATTGCCGACAACTCCGCAAGTGGGTGTATTTGACACAGCTTTCCATTCCAAGATGCCGCCTCGCTCTTATTTATACGGTATCCCTTTTGAATTATATAAGAAGTATAAAATTAGAAGATACGGATTTCACGGAACCTCTCATCTGTATGTTTCGCAGAAGGCAGCTGAGTTGCTGGGAAAAGATGTTAGCCAGTTAAAAATTATTACAGCCCACCTTGGCAATGGATGCAGTATGGCTGCTGTTAACAATGGTGTCTCTGTTGATACAACGATGGGATTTACTCCGCTTGAAGGATTATTAATGGGAACAAGAAGTGGTGATCTTGATCCATCACTAATTTTGTATATAATGGGAAAAGAGGGACTATCGCTAAGTGAAGCAGGCACACTTCTTAACAAGCATTCTGGTTTAATTGGTATCAGTGGAGAGAGTAGTGATATGCGCGAAATTCTTGCTTCAGTAAAGGATGAGCAAAAGAGATCTATTTATGCGTTCGAGATATTCTGTTATCGAATCAAAAAATATATTGGAGCTTACACCGCCGCAATGGGCGGTCTTGATGCACTTGTTTTTACCGGTGGTATCGGTGAGAATGCTGTTGAGGTAAGAGAAGAAGTTTGTAAAAATATGGACTTTCTCGGAATCAAATTGGATCGGCTAAAAAATGAAAACCGTGAATTGGTAATTTCAGATAACTCTTCAAAAGTGAAGGTATTTCGTATCACGACCAATGAAGAGTTGGTAATTGCAATGGATACTGCGAAAATTGTGAGTGAGCCAGTTCATAAATTAGAATAAATGTTTTATTTTAATTTTTGCCAATCAATATATCTTTAATTTTACTTTAGAGATAAACTATGGATACCGGATTAAAGAATAAGACTGTTCTCATTACTGCTTCCAGTATGGGAATAGGAAAAGCAGTTGCTGAGATGTTTGCCGAAGAAGGCTGCAAGATTGCAATCTCATCACGTTCAAAAGAAAACTTATTATCCACGGCTGCAGAACTTAAAGAGAAGTACAGCATTGAGCCGTTTTGGTCTGTTTGCGATTTGAATAAGCAAAAAGATATTGAAAACACTTTCAGTGCAGTTAGTGCTCATTTTGGAAATGTTGATATTCTGGTAAACAATTGCGGCGGACCGGTGCCAGGTTTATTTCAACAGCTTGAAGAGGAAGATTGGAACAATGCTTATGAGCAGGTACTTCTGAGCGCTGTTAGATTTTCGAAACTGGTTTTACCCGGAATGATGGCGAGCAACTGGGGAAGAATAATTAATCTAACTTCGATTTCTGTAAAGCAGCCGGTAGACAATTTAATTTTATCGAATTCCCTTCGTGCGGGAGTTACAGGATTCACAAAATCACTTAGCAACGAGGTTGCAAAATTTAATATAACAGTTAATAATGTTGCTCCGGGAATGACTTTGACAGCACGCCTCTACGAACTAGCAGTAGTTGAAGCAAA
Source organism: Ignavibacteriaceae bacterium (assembly GCA_035478175.1). Classification (GTDB taxonomy): domain Bacteria; phylum Bacteroidota; class Ignavibacteria; order Ignavibacteriales; family Ignavibacteriaceae; genus IGN2. The sequence continues at coordinate 4,724 of DATIJX010000228.1, read as the reverse complement.
GGAAAAAGGAAAATCACACGAAGAAATTTTGGTTGATATGGCTAAGCGAATTCCTTTGAACCGGCTAGGCAGACCAGAAGAGATTGCATCAGTTGTTGTGTTCCTTGCATCAAAGCAGGCAAGTTATGTAACTGGTGTTACCATTCAGGTTGATGGCGGTTACGTGAAAAGTATTTATTAATTTTTTTTGAAAGATATGAAACAACAAATAGAAATAATTGTACCTCCTGAAAAAATTCACGAAGAAAGTTTCTTTCGTTATGTTGCTTCAAGAAAATTGGGGATCAGAGCAGAAGAGATAACGGCGATTGTTCCGGTACGCAGATCGGTTGATGCCCGCAAAGCGCCCGTTTTTCATTTGATGGTTGATGTTTATGTTGGTGAGCATCCCGAAAAAGAAAAGCCTCGTTATATTTATAATCCTGTTGATGGAAAAAAGAAAGTTGTAATTGTAGGATTTGGACCATCGGGAATGTATGCTGCACTCCGGTTAATTGAGCTTGGTATTAAACCAATAATTCTTGAAAGAGGAAAGGATGTACAGACGAGACGAAGAGATTTACGCTCGCTAATGCGTGAACAAATTGTTAATCCCGATTCAAATTGGTGTTTTGGCGAAGGAGGAGCCGGGACATACAGCGATGGAAAACTTTATACAAGAGCAGTCAAGCGGGGAAACGTATCCAAAATATTAGAAATTCTTATTCAGCATGGCGCCCATCCGGATATATTAGTTGATACTCACCCGCACATTGGCTCGAATAAGTTGCCGAAGATCATAGCGGCTGTTCGACAAACGATTCTGAATGCAGGTGGTGAGATCCATTACGGTTCCCGCGTAACAGACTTTGTTATCAAGAATAATAAACTTAAAGGTGTGGTTACTGCGAGTAAAGAATTTCTTGGAGATGCTGTAATACTTGCAACAGGTCATTCTGCAAGGGATATTTTTTATCTGCTTGACAAAAACAAAATTAAAATTGAAGCAAAACCATTTGCAATGGGTGTGAGGATTGAGCACCCTCAGCCGCTTATAAATGAAATTCAATATCATACAAAAATAAAACCTGAGAACCTGCCCACTGCAAACTATAGCCTTTCCAGCAACATTGATGGAGTAGGAGTATATTCGTTTTGTATGTGTCCGGGTGGGCTTATTGTTCCGGCAATGACCGCACCCGATGAAATTGTTGTAAACGGAATGTCAATGTCGAAAAGAGATTCACCCTTTGCTAATTCAGGTCTCGTTGTTGAAGTAAAAGAAAATGAATGGGCAAATGAAAATTATGGCTCTCCTTTCGGCGCATTAAATCTTCAGCAGAAACTGGAACAGAATGCATTTAAGCTTGCAGGGTTTTCTTTGTCTGCGCCGGCGCAAAAAGCGACTGATTTTATTGAAGGGAGGTATTCTCAAACTTTACCGAAAACATCTTATATACCGGGGGTCACTTCTGCCAGACTTGATGAGGAACTTCCTGCTTTTATGGTCAAAAGGCTTAAAAAGGCACTCAAGGATTTTAACAAAAGAATGTGGGGCTATCTTACAAATGAAGCCATTTTGGTTGGCGTGGAAAGCCGGACAAGTTCTCCTATCAGAGTTCCAAGGGACAAGGAAACTTTTATGCACGTTGAAGTAAATGGATTATTCCCTTGCGGTGAAGGTGCTGGTTATGCGGGAGGAATTGTCTCATCTGCTATTGATGGTGAGAACTGCGCTGATGCGGTAGGAAGATTTTTAAGTTAAAATTTTTAGTGATTAAATGATTTTTTAGCAATCATTTCTTTGCTTCAAGATTTACAGAGTGAGATGACCGGGAGATAAGATAAGTAAAGTAATTTAGAGTTCATTCCAGAAATATTCATTCCTTTTTTTTAAAATCAGAAAGAAAATAAAGAGGCGATCCAAGGATCGCCTTACATTTACTTAATTAATTCTATACACTATTTCAAGTACAGCATCTTAATCACGCTTGAAAAAGTTTTATCCGAGCCAAGTGATTTTGCTGTCATCTTAACGTAATAAACCCCGGTAGAAAATCCCTCGGCATTCCACGTTCTTTGATGAGAACCTTTTTGCTGTGAAGCAATCACAATGGAATCAACTTCTTTACCAAGGTTATCATAAATTTTTATTGATACTTCACTGTCTTCCGGCAGACTGTACCGGATTACTGTGGACGGATTAAATGGATTCGGATAATTTTGTTCAAGCCTGTAATCAGTCAGACTGCGTTCGTTTTCTACCGAAGTGACTGTCGGTGTAAATCGATAGATTGTGCTGAATCCAACTACATAAAGTTCGTTAGCTTGATCAACGCCAAACGAAGTTGGATTGCTCACTGCTGTCAATAATAATTCATTTGATGGGGGAGTAATTCCATCGTAGGAAAGAGCCCAAACTCTTCTTGTTCCATAGTCAGCGTAAATATATTTCCCAATAAGTTCAGGAACGTTTTGCCCGCGGTAAACATAACCACCGGTTACTGAGTAACCAACCGAGTGACTGTATTCCCATATCGGGAAAGTATATTCAGGATAATTGCAGCCGGACATATTGTAAGTTTGATTTCCTTCATAACATCGCCAGCCATAATTTTTTCCGTTTTCAATTAAATCAATTTCTTCCCAGTCACCTTGTCCAACATCACCCGCGAACAACCAGCCGGTAACCGGATCAAAGCTGCAGCGCCACGGATTTCTTAATCCCCACGCATAAATTTCTTTCTTTACGTTTACATTTGTACTGTCTACAAAAGGATTGTTTGGAGGAATTGCATAGGGCGTTCCGCCATCAACATCGATACAAAGAATTTTACCAAGCTGGTTGTCAATTCTTTGAGCGTAATTCTGCGGATCACCGCCTGAACCACCATCGCCTGTAGCTATATAGAGATACCCATCATTTGGTCCAAAGCCTATCCATCCTCCGTTATGGTTAGAATACGGCTGTGGAAAAGTTAATATCTGAAGCTCGCTGTTTTTATCTGCTGAATCAGGGTTGCTTGTTACTTGAAATCTTGAAATTATAGTTCTACGTGGATTATTTGCTGTGTAGTTAACGTAGAAATATCCGTTGTTTTCGTAATCTGGATGAAATGCTAAACCCAACAATCCCATCTCCCCACCCGAAGCTACACGATCATCAATATCTAAGTATATTTTAGCATCGGATGCAGCCTGAGAGTTTGGGAATACTTTTATAAATCCGTCTTGCTCAACAACAAAAATTCTATCTGTGCTGTCATCAGCGTGAGTTAAGAATACCGCGCTGTTAAATGATAAATTTGGAAAAGCATTCTGCAAAGTGAATTGCGCATTTATACTCGCATAGGCTACGCAAATAAACGAAATCGTTAATGAGATATTCATGATCATATTTTGTTCCTTTTTTTATTTATTGACTTATTTTTTTCTTTTTTCTCATTCTCTTTACTCAATTCCCTTTGGAATTTTGTAAAGTCATAACCATTGGACTCAGCTTTATCTATAAGCTCAACAAATCTTGCATAATTATTTTTTGAAATTTTTAAGATCTCTTTCTCAAACTCTGCTTTTTTGAGTTTTCGATATTCATCTTTTATCGAAGATGGGACTCCAGTAATGTGGAACAACAAAATCCATCTCAATAGTTCTTCAAAGCGCTCTTTATTAAAATAAGTAGTGCCTTCAAAATCATTAACGCGTAGAAATTTATGAACAATATTCTCAGCAAGCAAGGTTTTTATTAAGGATAAAATATCGGTCTCGTCCTGTTTTTTTGCTGAGATTGAAGCTGACTTTTTACCTGCTGTTTTTGCTTGTGATTTTTTCTTTTCAAACAAGAAGGCCGTTAATAAAGTCTTTATTAATTCAATCCTTTGATGAATGCTTGAACCGTTCGACTGTTTCTGAATAATATTAGTGATCGGTTTATGAAGCAACAGATCATCAAAGAAAATATGAATCTTTTCACTATCAGACTTTTTACTGAAAAGCTGTTTCAGCAATATTAAATTTATAAACGTCAGATATTCTCTGTTCGTTTCTACTTTACTATTTACAGGCAAAATATCATCACAACTTTTCATCCACTTCGTTACACTTTTCCTGCTGTTCTGGGTAATCCAGAACTGAAAAAATTCTCTGTAAGCACTTAAGTCATTGTGAAATTTCTTCTCGGTTTTTACTCTGGATTTTCCTTCATCCAAATATTTATGGAATTCTAATATTAACAAGTTCAGTTCAGTATCCATTTTACCCGGCAGAGAAATTTCTTCATCCTTCTTTTTCCTGTCAGGTTTATAAACAAGGTAGGTCCGGATTTTTTCGAGATTATCATAGGAAAAGAAATTCTCATATCGACTGTGAAGCGGAAGCAGTTCCATTTCTTTAAGTGCCTCTTCAACAGATGTAACGCCTTTCCCATTCAACATTAAGAAAAGTTTTTCATACTTTCCATCCCGGTCATAAACTTCATTGAATTGCAAACAAACTCTGTATTGGTAACCAAATAGATGTATTCTGAATCCGTGTTCGGCAATTTCTTTTCCTGAAACCAGATATTGCAGTTGAGTTCTATGGTCTGTGTAGATATAGTAATATTCTTTGTATGGTTTGAAGTTTAATAACTCGGAAAGATGATGAGGTCGTTTCATTCCTCCATTACCAGATACCATCTTCGGATGTGAAAAAGCTATGCTTCCTTCGGTTTCATAGTAGGAATTATTGTATAAAACCAAAGCTGA
>DATIJX010000227.1:0-40992 GCA_035478175.1 Ignavibacteriaceae bacterium | reverse complement strand
ATAACTGATACTATCCCTCAAAGGGATAGTATCAGTATTAAATCAACCTCTTATAGCCTTCAACAGCTCATCCGTTTTCTCTTTCATCAGCTTTTCATCACGGCGGCTTTCAACATTCAATCGCAAGATTGGTTCAGTGTTACTCATCCGTAAGTTAAATCTCCAATTTGGGTATTCGATTGATACTCCATCAAGGTAATCAATCTTTCCATCGAAATATTTCTTTTCTATTTCTTTTATTTTACCTGCCGGATCGTCTATTGTTGTATTTATTTCTCCTGAACATGGGTAAGCTGAAATCATTTCATCGACTAACTGTAAAAGTGTTTTCTTTTCTTCGGACATCAATTGAAGGGTGAGCAGGAACGGAATCATCCCGCTGTCGCTGTAAGCATTATCCCTGAAATAATGATGAGCTGACATTTCTCCGCCGTAAATTGAATTTACTTCTCTCATCTTCTGTTTGATGAACGCGTGTCCGCTTTTGGAAACAACTGCCTTACCTCCAAACTTCTCAACGATTTCGACTGTGTTCCATACTAAACGAGGATCGTGGACAATTTTTCCTCCAGGATTCTTTTTGAGAATTGATTTTGCCAGCAATCCAACTATGTAATAACCCTCAATGAAATTTCCTTTTTCATCAAAGAAGAAACATCTGTCATAATCTCCATCCCACGCAACTCCAAGATCTGCATTATTCTTTTTAATTGCTTCGATAGTCGGCAGCCTGTTCTCTTCCAGCATTGGATTTGGAACTCCATTCGGGAAATTGCCATCGGGATTGTTAAATATTTTTATCATTTGTACTGGTAGCTTCGGTTCAAGAGTGTCAATCGCTAATCCAGCGCAGCCGTTGCCAGCATTCACAACAACTTTTAATGGACTTATTTTTTTAGCGTCGTAAAACTTTGAAAGATTATTTATGAAATCATTCATCACATCTTTCTTTGTAACTGTTCCTTTTACTTTACTATTTTCGCCAAGGTTATTATTCACGATCATCTTTTCAACTTCATTCAAACCAGAATCATATCCAACCGGAACAGAACCTTTGCCAACGAATTTCATTCCATTGTATTCCGGAGGATTGTGACTTGCGGTTATCATTATTCCGCCATCAGCATCAAAGTGAGGAGTAGAAAAGTAAATCATTTCAGTTCCGCAAAGTCCGATATCAATTACATCAACACCGCTGTCGGTCAATCCATTCTTCAAAGCTTCAGATATTTCGACTGATGATTTTCTAATATCGTAACCAATAACAATTTTTTTTGCGCCAAGAAATTTTGAAAAGGCTCTGCCAATTTTGTATGCCAGATCATTATTCAACTCTGAAGGAACTTTGCCCCGGACGTCGTAAGCCTTAAAGCCTGCGATTTTACTCATATTTTCTCCGTTTTTGCTTGGGATGGATATTTTTTTCAAGTACAAAGATATGGATTTTTTTCTCTGGAAGATTCTAATAGGTTTGTCTCCGTGCAGAAGAAAATTGTGGGGAGAAAAATTTTATAGTGGAATTTTAATATTGAACTTACTACATTCGAATCATCAATTTTTGTGGAGAGCGTTATCGAAACTAAAAATACTGTTAAGTGGCACTTCGCTAAATGCAACAACACTAAATGTAACTCAATATTCCTGGTAGATCCGGAAGAATCTCAAGGGGATCTTGGTTATTTGTGTCCAGATTGCAGCAGAAAAACAACATCATCTCACATCGTGCAATGCTCAAGCTGTAAAACAGTTTTGAACTTTGTTCGTGCGGCTCCAAATGAAGAGAAGGTTGTTTTTAATGTGTCTAAATGTTCACACTGCATCGGAACAATTGAAGATGAATGGGAAATAGAACCCCTCTATTTTCCGGAGTCTTACATTTAGGAAAAGCAACATTTATAAACTTTGCGAAGAAGTTCTTTTATGAACCGGATGGATTATTCTATCCGGTTTTTTTATTTCCATCACGCTGTCATTCCGGCGAAAGTCCGCTGACTCCGTCTTCGAGACGAGCCGGAATCTAACTTTACCAAGTAATTTTATCGCATTTAGTAAAAATTATTACTTTCCTGCACCCAACTTTTCTGTGTAATTTTGGATTAACAATCGAAAATATTTCTATCCAGATACACGGTATAAAATGAAATTCACTTCTTCTTCCTCACGGTTTTTAACTACTATCACATTCTTTGTATTTATTTTCTATCAATTCTCATATACTCAAACAACAGCTGGAATTAATCTCGATACCGTTAAAGCCGGCAGATTTGATATGGGCAAAATGTGGACATTCGAGTATCCGCCAACAGATTATTTTAGAGAAGAATATGGATTTACTCCTGACAAAGAATGGTATGACCATATTCAACTGGCAACTTTAAAATTTGCTAATTATTGTTCGGCTTCGTTTGTTTCTGAAGATGGTTTGATAATGACCAATCACCATTGTGCCAGAGAAAGTGTAACGGAAATTATTAGTGAGGGTGATGATTTTCACGAGGACGGTTTCATTGCCTGGAATCTTTCAGATGAGATACGAGTTCCAAATTTGTTTGTTGAGCAATGTATCGGAATAGAAGATGTTACAGAAGAAATTCAATCTGCTCTCGAAACTGCTCAATCAGATAGCGAAAGATTTGCAATCGAATCAGAAATAATTGCTGAGATAGAAAGCAGATATCCGAACGATGAAGAAACATTTGCAAAAGTTACTCCTTTGTATTTCGGTGGGAAGTATTCTCTTTATTTTTATAAAAGATACAACGATGTGAGACTTGTCTTTGCACCAGAATCTCAGGCTGGATATTTCGGCGGCGATTATGATAACTTTACTTATCCGAGATACAATCTGGATTGTTCGTTCTTCCGTGTTTATGATAAAGATGGAAATCCTTTAAAGGTTGATCACTACTTTAAGTGGAGTAAAAGCGGTGCAGAACCTGGAGAAGTTGTTTTTGTTCCCGGCAATCCCGGTTCAACCAGCAGACTTAACACAGTTGCACAGCTTGAGTATGCAAGAGATTACACTTATCCACAAACCATACAACTTGTAGAAAGTTTTATTAAATTTTTGGAAGGGATAATTAAGGAAGACCCTGAGTCAGCAAACTATTTGAATAACCAGCTGCTTAATTATTATAACTCGAAGAAAGCCTATACCGGAATGCTGGATGGATTAAGAGATCCAGTGTTGATGCAAAGGAAAAGAGCTTTTGAAAATGACCTTAAGGCAAAAATTCAGTCAGATGCTAGTTTAAATGAAAAGTATGGAAATGTGTGGAGTGAAATAGAGAGTTCGATAGATGAGATGAAAAAATTGATTAAGAAAAATGCTGCGCTATCCTATAATTCCCCGGAATCACCGGAATATTTCATGATTGCCAGTCAGTTAATTCAAATTGCAGATGATCTGAAACTCGCTGAGTCTGATAGTAGTTATGCTTACACTGATGATGAGTTAAATGAATCAATTGATGCGCTTATACCAGAAGACTTTGACTTTGATAAGAATAACGAGCTTCTCAAAAATAAAATTGACCTTTTTCAAGCTGAGTTTGGTGATGATGAATTCGTGAAAAAATTCACGAATGGTAAAAAGGGAGATGAAGCAGTTGAAGATATTCTCTCACGCTCATTTTTAACATCAGCTGAAAAGATGAAAAAGATTGTAAAGGAAGGACCGGATGCAGTACTAAACAGCGGCGATCCTTTTATTGAGTTTATTCAGTATTCTGATCAGAAGTCTGCAACAATATCTATTCGTATTGATGAGCTTGCGACGAATGAAGCAAGTTCAAATCAGAAGCTGGGAAGAGTTTTGTTTGAAGTTTACGGAACTTCAATTCCGCCGGATGCAACATTTACTCTAAGAATTTCTGATGGAGTAGTAAAAGGGTTTGATTACAATGGAACAATTGCTCCTCCAATTACTACTTTTTACGGATTGCTTGACCGGTATTATTCTTTCGATGGAAAGTTTCCGTGGAATCTTCATGAACGCTGGCTTGATGCACCGGAAGAATTTGATTTTTCAACTCCGTTTAATTTTGTAACAACCTGTGATGTGGTTGGAGGAAACTCCGGCAGCCCGATTATAAACAAGAATGCTGAAGTAGTTGGTATTGCATTCGATGGAAATATTCAAAGTTTGCCGGGAGATTTTATTTATGATCCCGAAGTAAACAGATCGGTCGGCGTTCATTCTGCCGGAATGCTGGAAGCAATAAAAGATTTATATCAGTTTGAAAGACTTGCGGAAGAATTGAAAACAGGTAAATGCTTTGAATAAATTGATAATGGATAGAGTGAAAAAAGTATTATTAAGTTTAATTTCTCTTATTTTTCTAACACTTAACACCTGTGATGAAAATCCCATTAATGGCGATGATACAAAACCAGGGCGAAGAGATTATACGTGGAAAATAGATACCTTGATGACCCCTGCTTATACACTTGTTAGAAGAATGTGGGGTAGCGGACCGAACGATGTTTGGGCTATACTTTCCGGTGCAGATTTAGATGAAACAATCTGGCATTATGACGGAAATAGCTGGACTACGGATGGAATCTTTAGAAGTATAGAACCAGCATCGATTTTTGGTTTTGCACCTGACAATATTTGGCTGGGCGGGCATCAGGGAGAAATTTGGCATTATAACGGTTTCTCTTGGGATCCAATTACAGTACTAGTTGCTTCACCAAATACAACGATTACCTGGGAAAATATTTGGGGTATCAACCCAAACAATGTTTATGCAGTTGGTGCATATGAAGATCACAATCTATTAAATAACAATGGCGTAATTGCTCATTATGATGGCAATTCTTGGGAGTTGCTCAATATTCAGATTAATAATTCACTTACAAAGATATATAAAGACAATATTACTGGTTATATAGTTGAAGGAATGCGTTTCGGACTTATTGATACTTCAAAAGTTTTTCTTTTTTCTCCAAATAAGTTAACCGAAATATATTCTAATATGGCGACCTCTTCTTATAATGCATCTATTGGACTAACTAACGACATAGTCTTGATAAGTTTAGGGAAAGAAATATATACTTATTCAAATAATAAATTCAATCTTTTTTATACTATAGAATACGAATTTTTTGGTGGTGGGATAATAGGAAGAAGTTTGAAGGACATCTTTCTTGGCATGCGTGATGGAATTGCTCATTATAATGGTAGTGATGTACAGTATCTATTTTATGCGGACAATCCAAATACATTTATAACTGCTTGGGCAATTTACAAGAGCGAGGTTTTCTTTTCGTTTTACGATTTTTCAAATGGAAAAACTTATATGTACAAAGGAACACTAAATGACTGAAATAATCAGATCCGAAACCCTGGACGACAACTTACAAATCACAAAAGTAAACGACCATGCATTGAACCAACCAAATGTAACTTTATTCGCAGTTCTGGAGAACTGCGCTACGGTTTTTTGTGGTTACGTAACACAGGACTCCAGTCCTGTGAAAAGTTTTTTAAAAAGTATAAAGCAGAAAAGCGTGAATTGATGAATACTGCGGTAATGCATTAGTAAAAGTAATTCCGTATTCTGCACCGGCACCAAGCTTAAATCCGTCAAGATTAAATCCTCTTAAATCAAATCCTCCGTTAATAGAAAGCGCAACTCCGTAATTCCAGTTATCTGTGTCGCTGAAAGTCCTGTCATTCAATGCCAGCAGGCCAACACCTTCCTCTAAAAAATATCTTCCGTCAAAATATTGGGTGGTAACCCCTTTGAAAGTTATTCCCTGCACCCACGGGAAATAAGGCTTCTCTACATTCGGAATAATTGCGTTAAAATCTTTTGCGTAGATAATTCCCAATCTTGGAAATACTTCAGAGAATAGAGCCGTGTTTGTTTCAATAAAAACAGAAGTAGTAAACGTTCCAACAGATGGCGAGTTGCTTTTTATAAATCCACCACCAATGGTTGCACCAGCAGAAAACATAAACTGCGCATTTGTCGTTACAGATATTCCCGAAAGAAGAATCAGGAAAAGCAGTAATCTTATTTGCGAAATGATTTTTTTCAACTAATTTCAGAAAAGTTTATCAGAAAATTATTTATCAACACACAAAGATAAAGGTAAAAAATGGAGCGCACACTATATCATTACAAAGCTATCGTGACTTCTGTTTATGATGGCGATACTTGTACAGTTGACATTGATCTTGGACTTAGTACTTGGATTCGTGGGGAAAAGTTACGACTGAACAGAATCAATGCACCTGAACTGAAAGGCAATGAGAGAGCCAAGGGTTTATTATCCCGGGATTTTCTGAGAGATAAAATTCACGGAAAAGAAATTACTATTGAAACGATAAAAGACAGGAGAGAAAAATACGGCAGATACCTTGCAGAGATCTGGCTTGAGGAGAAAAAAGGAAAGTTTAGTAATATAAATGATTTACTCGTTAAAGAAGGCTTTGCAAAATATCAGAAGTATTGATGTTACATTTAAAGTATTTTTTTTACTTAATCGTATTGTCATTCCGGCTTGTCCGGAATCAAAGTTTATTTTCATAGAAAGATTCTAGACTAGTCCTGCCAAAGCAGGACATTGCCAGAATGACATTAGGTGTTCAATCTCTTCTTTCCGAACTCAGAATCAATCTTAATAAATTTTGTGATGATGAATGCAGGAATTGTTGAGATGCAAACCCAAATGAAAAAATTCAGATATCCAACTTGTTCCTGTATCCAGCCGCTGATCATTCCCGGTAACATCATTCCCAGAGCCATCAATCCAGTTGCTATCGCATAATGCGCAGTTTTATATTCTCCATCTGAAATGTATATGAGATAAAGCATAAACGCTGTAAAACCAAAACCATAACCAAATTGTTCAACCGCAACACAGATGTTTATTAAAATAAAATTTGATGTTTGAGTCGCCGCGAGATAAACATAAACCAGATCAGGAAGATTAATTGCAAGAAGCATCCACCAGATCCAGAATTTTAATCCCTTACGTGATGCAGCAATTCCTCCAAGTATTCCACCAAGTGAAAGAGCAATAACACCGACGGTTCCATAGACAAATCCAATACTTTCATTGTTCAAACCTAAACCACCAGACATACTATCATCAAGTAAAAATAAAACTGCGATCTTATCAATTTGTGCTTCGGCAAACCTGTAAAACAAAATGAACAACAAGACAACAACTATCTGCTTTTTCTTAAAAAAGGTTCGAAACGTTTCCGTAAAACTTTTTACTAATTCGGAAACTGTATTTTTCATTCGGTTATCATCTATTACTGGAAATGGCAAAATTCTTTTATGATAAATAGCTAGTGCAGCAAATACAATCGCAGCGACTGAAAAAGATATCATCCATCCTTCGAATGGATTTTCAGTGTAATTTATTAAAATGCCTGCAAGCACTACCAAACCGCCTTGTATCAATAATTTTGCGAACCTATAAAAAGTACTTCTTACTCCAACAAAAAATGATTGATCGTGCTGATTAAGTCCGAGCATGTAAAATCCGTCTGCAGCTATATCGTGAGTGGCAGAAGAGAAAGCAATTATATAGAATATGAATATTGAAATTAGAAAATAAGCTGAAGTATTAAGTGATAACACAATACCAACTAGACCAAGAGTAATTGTAAACTGCATAATAATTACCCAAAATCTCTTTGTTTTCAAGTTATCGACCAATGGGCTCCAAAATGGCTTTATAACCCATGGTAAGTAAAGAATGCTCGTGTAGAATGCGATCTCGGTATTTGAAATACCTAGATTCTGATACATAACTGTAGTTACAAATGAAACTAGATAGAGAGGTAAGCCTTCAGCAAGATAGAGAGAGGGAATCCAAAGCCAGGGATTTCTTTCTTCTGCCTTTCTATTCATTTACAATTCTTTTTGCGAGAAGTATAGCTCCACTGACTGGAGATGATGCAGGTTTAACAATTTCAACACTGGGTAAAGTTGATTTGATTTTCTGTCTCAGTAAAGCTGAATAGAAATTTTTATTATCCAGCAGGCTCCCTGAAAATGCAACGTCGATTTTATTAGATTGAATTTTACTAAGAAGGGATTTTATGTGAAGAACCAATTCATCAGCTTCTTCATCGAGGATATTTTCTGCGATAGGATCGCCTTCTTCAGCGGCTTCGATTACAATTTTTGCTACTGAAGCAACGTCAAGTTTTTCTTTGTAAACTTTATTTATGATTGAAATTGAAAAGCTGGAATTCATTTTAGCATTAAGCAATTCAGAAATAAGTGTTTCTTCTCCTCTGCCGTCTGAATCTTTCGAAACTGCGTTCAATGCTTTTCTTCCGATTGAGTAGCCGCTTCCTTCATCTCCGATTAGTCTGCCGAATCCGCCAACACGATGGATTATACCTTTATCATCTTTGCCGAACAGAATTGAGCCAGTGCCTGCAATTAAAATGCAACCTGCCGAATCGGGAAAAGCTCCTTCCAGCGCAATGTGTGCATCGCTTAATACTTTGACGCCTTTGAAATGGACGCCCTGTTCTTCCGAGTAGTCTTTAAAACTTTTTTCAAGCAGCTTTGCATCTTCATCCCGACCGGCACCTGCAACACCGATTACTATCTGTTTTACATTTGCAAAGTCCCCGCCAATCTGAAAAAGGTTCTCTTCAATCAAAGCGAAGATATTCTCAACTGCTTCCTGAATCCCGATAATCAGGAAGTTCGAAGGTTTACCGGAAATTTCATTTATTATTTTTCCTGACAGGTCTGCAATTGCACAGTCTGTCTTCGTTCCGCCGCCGTCTATTCCAATTAAATACTTCATAAATAATTTGTGTTGTATATAATTCAAAAATACCGAAAATCAAACTATCAGGAAAAAAGTGTTGCAACTTAGCATTGTAATACCTTCTATTAGGGATGCTTTACTTTTCTCAATTCATTATATTCACATACCAAATGAAGAAAAAATTGAACATCCGGTAATGAAAAATCTAGAAGAATATTTCAGTCAGTTCAGAGAAAATATCGTAGGCTATCACAAAACTTTCACTTCTCCTTATGGTGAAAAGAGAATTATTTATGCCGACTGGATTGCAAGCGGACGTTTGTACAAACCAATCGAGGAAAAAATTGGCGAAGTATTTGGTCCACTTGTCGGCAACACTCACTCCGAATCTAGTGAAACCGGCACTTCAATGACTCATGCTTACCACGTGGCTCACGAAATAATTAAAAAGCATTGCAACGCCGGAAAAGATGACGTTATAATAACGGCCGGTTCAGGAATGACAGGATTGGTATGTAAGTTCCAGCGTTTGCTCGGATTAAAAATTCCTGAACAGTTAAAAGACTATCTTAAACTTCCTGAAGAACTTCGTCCAGTTGTTTTTGTTACACATATGGAACATCACTCGAACCACACAACCTGGCTTGAAACAATTGCTGATGTAATTGTGATCTCACCAACTGAAGAAGGTCTGGTTGATGAGAATGATCTTGAAAGATTATTAATCAAATACAAAAACCGTCAATTAAAAATCGGGGCTTTCTCTGCTTGTTCAAATGTTACGGGAATTGAACCATCTTATTACAAGCTTGCGAAGATTGTTCACAAATATGGCGGATCTTGCTTTATTGATTTTGCCTGCTCAGCTCCTTATGTAAAAATTGATATGCATCCTTCCGACCCAGAAGAAAAACTAGATGCAATTTATTTTTCACCGCATAAGTTTCTTGGTGGTCCCGGTTCATCGGGAGTTTTGATTTTCGATTCGCAGCTTTATAAAAACAAAGTTCCTGATCAGCCCGGCGGCGGCACAGTTGACTGGACAAATCCCTGGGGTCAGCACAAATTCGTATCAAGCATAGAAGCTCGTGAAGACGGCGGAACCCCAGCATTCCTTCAGGCAATAAAAGCTGCACTTTGTATTAAGCTAAAAGAAGAAATGTCAGTTGAAAAGATGCGGGAAAGGGAAGAAGAGCTAGTACATATTGCTTTCGAAGAGATGAGTAAAATTTCTGGATTGCATATTCTCGCACAGCACATTAAAAATCGTCTCGGTGCAATTTCTTTTTATGTAGATGACATTCATTACAATCTAATCGTAAAACTTTTAAATGACAGGTACGGAGTTCAGACAAGAGGCGGCTGTTCGTGTGCAGGGACTTACGGACATTATCTTCTTCACGTTGATCCGCAGCGCTCAAAACGCATTACAGATAAAATTGACCAGGGAGATCTTTCCGAAAAACCCGGTTGGGTAAGAATGTCAATCCATCCAACAATGACAAACGATGAACTCTATTTGATTACTAGTGCCATAAGAGAGATAGTAGAAAATATTGATGCCTGGCAAAACGATTATACCTACGACATTCATAAAAATGAATTTTTCCATATTTCATCCGATGGATTGGAAAAGGAAAGAGTAAAGAGCTGGTTTGACCTATCGCAAAAAGAGTCAGTTGAGATTGACTGATACTTTTCTAGAATTTTGAATTTACTAATTTTCTACGATCGGGTTGGGCTAAAGCCCCATCTTATCATATTCGATATTTTTCCCCGACCTGCCCGTCTCACCTCGGTGAGCCGAGGTGGAAAGGTCGGGACTAATTGACACGCCCTTTAGGGCGTGGATTCTTGTATTACTCAACAAAGTTTTGGGTTTTAACCCATTATTAATTCCCCAAAGTTGCTTTTCATCTTTTTAAAATTATATTATTAATTGTGATTACGATTTAATATTAATCAATATTTTAATTGTTCTTAAGTAATCTCTAAAAAATAATATTAAGTCTCCCTTTAGGGGAGATTTATTCGAAAGGAATCCCTATGGGAGAGGGGCATTTATCTTAGAAAGGAGAATATCTGAAATGGTAATCGGCGCATACGAAAAAAGCAAACGCTACATAGAATCCCACACTGAAAAAGACGAAAAATTCTTTGCTAAAAGAGAAATTTATCCCTGCATAACTGTCTCACGTCAGACGGGTGCAGGTTCCAAACCTGTTTGTGAAAAGCTAATTCAGATAATGGATGATTACTCTGAACCGGAAGGGGTGAAATGGGCATACTTCGATCGCAACCTCATTGAAAAAGTGCTCGAAGATCATAACCTGCCAAAACAGATTTCAGAATTCATGCACGAGGGGAAGTACAAACACCTTAATGCTGTTGTGTATGAAATGCTTGGACTTAAACCTGCCGAATGGACGATTATTCAAAAAACAACTGACACAATTCTTCAGCTTGCTCGAATGGGTAACGTAGTGATTGTAGGAAGAGGGGCTAACATCATCACCTCAAAGTTGAAGAATACTTTTCACGTGAGGTTGATCGCTTCACTGGAGAAAAGAGTTGAGCATATAAAATCTCTAATGAATATGAGTGAAAAGGAAGCGTTGAATTATATAAAGAAAGAAGATGAGAACAGGAAGCAGTTTATTAAATCTTATTTCCACGCAGACGTTGATGATCCTTTACTTTATCATATGACTGTTAATACAGATTTACTTACTCATAAAGGAACGGCATATTTAATTGCAGAAGCTGTAGTTCTGAAGTTTGCACATCTTTTTCCGCAATTTGCGCATTAAGCAAATTAATGTATAAAGATGACACCTTTTTCCGACAAAGGCGGACAAGTAGAAAGATGTCATCTTTAATCGTTACTTAAACTCTTCAATTATTTTTTTGATTTCCTCTTCCGTAATTCCACTTCCGTAAGTAACAGGTTTTATAGGCTCTGTTTTTTCTTCGATTGGTTTTTCTTTCTCTGCATAAGTATAAACATCTTTCAAAGGCAAATTACCAGCGCGTTCACGTAATCGTTCCTCAATCTCTTTTATAAACCAGTCTTTCCCACCTTTGTATTTCTGGGTTTTTCCGTAGGAATCCATCAGGATAAACTTATCGACACTTTTCCCTTTATTGATCGGATTGGTTTCAAAGGCAAGACTTTTAATATTAAGCAGATGTTTTGCACTTACGTTATCTGAAATTATTGAACCACCCCACGTTCCGGGTCCAAGTGTCATTGAAGGTTCAAGTGCGGTTGTATATCCAACTGCTCCTACAGATGCAGGTGTGTTTACTAAAATTCTTAACGCAGGTTTCTCGAGAGCAAATTTCATAATTATTGGTTCATCGTTGGAATGGATTACCATCGTATGTCCGATTCCACCAAACTGCAAAAGATCAATGCAGCGGTGACAGCCTTCAAGCCAGCCATCGACAACATAAAAAGAAAGGACAGGAGAAAGTTTTTCGATTGAAAGAGGTTCATTCTTTCCTACATCATTACATTCTGCAACTAAAACTTTTGTGTTTTCAGGAACAGTAAATCCAGCATAGTTTGCGATGAATGTTGCAGGCTTCCCAACAATGTCCGGATTTATTCTAAGATTTGTTTGAATTGCTTTTGCAAGTTTCTGTTTCTCTTCTGCATTAACAAAATAGCAGCCCTGTGACAATGCTTCTTCAATTACTTTTTCTTTTAGAGGAAGATCAACAATCATAGATTGCTCAGATGAACAAAGCGTTCCGTTATCGAATGTAGTTCCATAAACAATATCAGCAACAGCTTTTTGGTAATTAGCGGTTCGTTCGATGAAAGCAGGAACGTTTCCAGGTCCGACTCCATAAGCAGGCTTACCTGAACTATAAGCTGCTTTCACCATTTGAGTACTTCCTGTTGCAAGAATCACAGAAATATTTTTATCACGCATCAGTGCATCCGTACCTTCAATTGTCGATGCACTCATACATTGAATCAAACCTTTTGGTGCACCGGCTTTCTCAGCAGCTTCAGTTAAAATTTTTAACGCTTCTACTGTGCATTTGGAAGTTTTTGGATGAGGACTTGCAACAATCGCATTTCTGCTTTTTAAGGAAATCAACGCTTTGAACATTGCAGTTGAGGTAGGATTGGTGGAAGGAATTAATGCACACATAACACCCATCGGTTCAGCAATCTTTAAAACTTTGCCGTTTGCTTCTTCAGCAATAATACCAACCGTTTTTAGATTCTTTATTGATTTATAAACATTCTTCGTGCTGAACTGATTCTTAATAATTTTATCTTCGTAAACACCGAAGCCGCTCTCATCGCAAGCCATCTTTGCTAATTTTTCTGATGCAGAGTAACCAGCTTCTGCCATTGCTTTGATAATTTTATCAACTTGCTGTTGTGAGAAGTGTTTGTACTCAAGCTGTGCTTCCTTTGCTTTAGCAGCTAAGTTGCGCGCTTCCTGGATTGAAAGAAGGTCTTTATCTAGAATCATTTTATTTCTCGTGATTGGTTGGTTCAAATATATTGAAGGGAGCGAATAGATTCAATCAGGTCTGAAGGTATAAGGGTATAGGGATATAAGGTATATGGGGGAAAAACAAATTTTAGTTATTAGTTTTTGGTTAGTGGTTTTATTTGTTTGGTTTCCGGGAGAATAAATTTTCATTGGGTGTCGGTAACCAATTAACTACAACCAGAAACTAGCAAACCAGAACCAACGACTAAAAACTAATAACTAATAACTGAAATCGCTAAAGTGTATTCCTCAGCTTCGCTAATCCCGTTTTACTAACTGGCAACTGCTTACTATTCTTTAAAATGATTTGGTAGGATTCTTTTCCGGTTTGTTCAAGATGCTGGATGAAATCAACATTAATGAGATAAGAACGATGGATTCTAATGAAATTATTTTCGTTTAAGTGATTCTCAAAGTATTTCATAGTTTTTTGTTTGAGGAATCTTCCCTGGTCGCAATTGATCATTACGTAGTCGTCCTGTGCTTCAATCCATTTGATTGTTTCAACTGGAATAATTGAAATTTTTGAGCCTTCTTTAATTACAACCCTCTCAAGGTATTCAATCTTTTCATCTTTATAATCAATTATATTTTTTATAACTGCGTCGTGTTCGAATTTATCCTGCAGAAAATTGAAAGATTTTTTTAGAGCATCATTAAAACGATCTTCTGAAAATGGTTTCAGTAAATAATCGGAAGCATTAACTTCGAATGCTTTAATAGCATAATGATCGAATGCAGTTGTGAAAATAATTACAGGAGGTTCTTCGAGCAGTTCCAGCATTTCAAAACCGCTTATCTTCGGCATCTGGATATCAAGAAAAATAATATCCGGCTTGAGTTCGTTTATTTTTTTGATAGCATCGAAACCATTTGAACATTCAGCAACAATTTCAACTTCAGGATGATTCTTTAAATAGCCTTTGGTTATTTCCCTGGCTAACTTTTCGTCGTCTATTATGATGGCAGTTATTTTACTTTTTGGCATAAGTATTTAATTTTTCTTTTTTAGGTTGATCTTCACAGGGTATAAATAACGTCACGTTAAAAATACCTTTTTCTTTTTTTACTTCCATCAGGTCATTTCGGCGATAAATTAAATTCAGTCTGTCCGAAATATTCTTCAACCCTACGCCCGCACCTTTTCGTGACTTGGAGGATTCATCGAAATTATTCACAAGCTGAATTTTCAAGTATCCATCATCCAAACTGCATTTCAAAGTTAAATGGACTTTATCAAAAGTTTCATAAACTGCGTGCTTTATGACATTTTCAAACAAAGGCTGCAAAATCATGTTTGGGATTTCTGCCTTGTTGCAGTCCTCATTTATATCTTCAGAGTAATCAAACTTGTCTTCGAAGCGAATCTTTTCAATATCAAGATATAGACGAATGTTCTTAAGCTCTTCACTAAGTTTATTTTTTTCTCTTTCGTTTGTTGCAAGAATGTAGCGAAGAAAATCTGCCAGCTTAATAATCATTTCCTTTGCTTTTTTGGGATCGATTTCTGTTAGTGCGCTCATCGAGTTCAGACTGTTAAAAATAAAATGAGGATTAATCTGGAACTTGAGTGATCTTAATTCTGCCTGAGTTACAAGATTTTTCAATTCTGATTCTTTTAATGATCTTTCCTGCAATTCAGAATAATAAGAAACCAGATAGTAAAAGGAAACCACAATTGCATAAAGAAGAAATCCAACAAGAAATCGCCAGAGGATTGTTTTATAGAAATAATTTTCGTAGGTCATTCCAAAACCAAGAACCGTAACCATTACAATGTAAATTAATAGCACCCATAAGCCCGAAGAAATTACTGCACTGACCGTATGGCTAAAGAAAACTTTCAAGAGATGATACTGCTCGATGGAAATATACTTTGCCGGATAATGCCAGATGATGGTAAATCCGCATAATAATATTGAGGATACAAGGCTTTCTGCTACTGATGAATTCAAATCAAGTCCAAGTCCAAAAAACAAAATTAAAAAGCTGATCACAGCGAAAGAGACAGAATATAACAGGAGAATTATTATGTTCCTGAAATTCCGTAATATGGGATTGTCTTGCATCTGGCAGAACGCTTATAGATAAGTTTTTACTTCACCGCCGCCAAACATAGCCAATCCTTTAATATGCAAAGTCCTTGATTGATCTATTACAACACTTGGATTTCTGATAGCCTTATTTGAAAATCCGCCAAGAATCGATGTTACATTTATAACAACATCCCACTCTTTAGGGAGAATGATTGTTGTCCCACCAAATACACAAAGCACATCTAAAACATTATCACCTTCGGCAAGCTGGCAGTTAATAAGATTTATTTCTGATCCTCCGAAGACTGCGGTTATATTTCCTCCCTGGAAATTGCTGGATGAAATAATCTTATTCCCTCCTCCGAAGATAGAAACATCGTCAATTTTATCTCTGTTTAATTTGGATGTTTCAGTCGTGAAGCCTTCGCTTATATCAACCTTTCTTTTTTTGAGGATGATATAAATACCAAGAACAATAAAAAAGATTGGGATAATTATTCCGCCATCATAATCAACTTGCGGAAAAATTCTTGGGATTAAAAACAGTGCACCAATCCCGGAAAGTATGCCGCCCAGGAATTTCTTTTCGGTGTTCACGAGAACAAATAAACCGATCACAAGCATTATGAAAGGCCATGAAAAAATTACGTGAGCAATCCTGAAGTTAAGAATATTCATTGTGTTCAACAGGAATATTCCTCCAAGGACAATTAAAATTCCTCCCAGCAGAACCCTTTTATCTACGGCATTTTTATTTTCAGACATTTTTTGCTCCTTTAATTAAGTCTCACCCAAAACCTATGCAAAATAATGAATGTATAAAAGAAAAAATCGGCGAGTGATGGAAAAAGCTCGGTGAAAGGGGAGGAATGGATGCATGGTTGCATGACTGCATGTTTCAATGTAGCGTTGCATGCATCCATGCAATCATGCAAAGTTCGCATCAGTCAATTATGCTTATGCTTCTACGAGATGAGCTTCTTTAACTTTTTCAAGAGCTTGTTCAAGATCAGCGATGAGGTCATCAACACATTCAATTCCTACTGAAAGTCTTACGAGCCCGTCTGATATTCCTCCTGCTAATCTTGCTTCTTTTCCCATCGAGAAGTGAGTCATACTTGCAGGATGCTGAATCAGAGATTCAACTCCACCAAGACTAACTGCCAATTGGTGAAGGTGAACTGAGTTCATAAGAATTTTTCCTGCTTCAATTCCGCCTTCAACTTCAAATGTAATCATTCCACCGTGACCTTGATGCTGCTTTATCCCAACTTGATAATGTGGATGACTTTTCAATCCGGGGTAACGAATATTTTTTACCAATGGATGCTTTTCCAGCCACTCTGCAATTATTTGAGCGCTTTCACAATGTCTTTGCATTCTTAATCCCAACGTCTTCAATCCACGATGCACAAGAAATGAATTGAAAGGATCAATTACTCCACCAAGCTGGTTAAGTGTTTTTCTAAAATGTTTGTAGGTTTCTTCATCTTTTACAACAATAATTCCACCAACTACATCAGCGTGACCGTTAAGGAATTTTGTCAAGCTGTGCATTACTACATCAGCACCAAGTGCAATTGGATTTTGAAGTGCCGGACTCATAAACGTATTATCTACAACAACCTTAGCACCGTGCTTGTGTGCTATTTTGGAAATCTCTTCGATGTCTGAAATGCAAAGAGTTGGGTTACCCGGCGTTTCAACATAAACAACTTTTGTGTTTGGTTTGATTGCATTCCTCACATTGTTCAGAACTGCAGTATCAACAAATGTGGTTTCAACTCCAAACTTTTTCATTATTGTATTCAGTAAAGTTGTAGTTGGACCGTAAACAGCAGAAGAGCAAACGACGTGATCGCCTGCTGATAAAAGCGCAGCAAAAATTGTATGAACCGCAGCCATTCCGCTTCCGCAGCCGAGTGCTTTGTGACCGCCTTCAAGTTCTGCAATTGCATTTTCCATTGCTTCAATTGTTGGGTTGAGCATTCGTGTATAGATGTAACCTTTTTCTTCTCCTGCAAATAATGAAGCGCCGTGCTGTGCTGATTTAAATTTGAATGTTGATGTCTGGTAGATTGGCGGAACTACTGAACCGTATTCGTATTCATCAATTCCTGAGTGAACACATTTGGTGTTAAAGTCTAACTTAGAATGATTTTTCATTTTATCTCCCTTAAGCACATTTTTATTGTAGTAAATAAAGTATTATAAAATTAACATTACAAAATTACTTATTTTAGGCGAGGTATTTGCTTGGCAATTCACGTAATTAAAAATTATTTATTACTGATGGTATTAAAACGCTATGGAGTTCAACACTATTTTTATTAAGGATTTTCATTACTTTTACGTTAAAATTTGAGGAATTATATGTCTAAAAGACTAAATATAATTATTGAAAAAGATGAATATGGTTATTATGCATATTGTCCTGATCTCGAAGGATGCCAAACACAGGGTGATACTCTTGATGAGGTAACCGAGAATATCAAAGAAGCAATAGAACTTTATTTGGAAACCCTTTCCGAATCTGAAAAACAAAATATAACAGCTCGGGAAATTTTAACTACAAGTTACGAGGTAACTGTTGCCTAAGTATCCTCGTATCACGGCGATAGAAGCAGAAAAGATACTTTTTGAAAAAGGTTTTCAATTGTTAAGAACAAAAGGAAGTCACAGAATCTATATAAAAAATGAAAAGCGAATCGTTATACCATTTCATAGTGGCAAAATCCTTCATCCCAAAATAGTTAAACAAGTAATTAAGGCAACTGAGTAAGTAACAACTCTTTTCTATTCAAAATTCTTATATTTCTTCTCATAATTTTTAAAACAATATATCCAGATAGTGAATTGTTAAAAGAAAAAGTATTAGTAACCTCTGCACTTCCATATGCGAATGGACCGATACATCTCGGTCACTTGAGCGGGGCGTACTTACCAGCAGATATTTATGTCAGATATAAAAGGTTGAATGGCGACGATGTTATTTATATTTGCGGCTCTGATGAACATGGTGTTCCTATTACAATTACTGCAGATAAAGAAAAAGTTTCCCCTCAAGTAATTATTGACCGATATCACGAAGCAAACAAAAAAGCATTCGAAAGATTCGGGATGAGCTTTGATAATTACTCCCGTACAAGTCTCCCAATTCATCACGAAACAGCAAGGGAATTTTTTCTTGAGTTTTTTAATCGCGAACTTTTTATTGAAAAGAAGTCAAATCAGTTCTATGACGAAAAAGCAAAAATGTTTTTGCCTGACAGATATGTTGAAGGAACTTGTCCAAAATGTGGAAATGAACAGGCAAGAAGTGATGAATGTGAAAATTGCGGTTCACTTTACGATCCGTCCGAACTGAAAAATCCTAAAAGTAAAGTTTCCGGCGGTACGCCAACTCTGAAAGAAACCACTCACTACTTCTTCCCCCTTGGCAAGTATCAATCTGCATTAGAAAAGTATGTTGATGAAATGAATGCAAAGTATGGTTGGAAAGATAATGTTCTTCAATATTGCCGGGGCTGGTTTAAAGATGGATTGAAAGATCGGGCAATAACCCGTGATCTGGATTGGGGAATTAAAGTTCCTGTGGATGGTGCAGCTGGAAAAGTTATTTACGTTTGGTTTGAGGCTGTGCTTGGTTATATCTCCTCAACAAAAGAATATTCGCAGATAAAAAAGCAGCCTGAACTATGGAAAAAATACTGGCAGGATGTAAATACAAAGTACATTGCTTTCATTGGTAAAGATAACGTTGTCTTTCATACAATTATCTTCCCGGCAATTTTGATGGCGTGGAATGAAGGGAATAGAGAAAAATATTGTCTGCCTCAAAATGTTCCTGCTAACGAATTCCTGAATTTTGAAGGAAAGAAATTTTCTAAAAGTCGTGGTTGGGGAATAGATGTTGATGAATTCCTGAATCTTTTTCCTGCGGACCTTTTACGATACACTCTCGCTGCAAATCTTCCTGAAAGCCGCGACACAGATTTTTACTGGAAAGAATTTCAGCTTAGAAATAACAGTGAACTCGCGGATATTCTCGGAAACTTTATCAATCGGACATTCACTTTTCTTCATAAGCATTTTGAGGGGAAAGTTCCTGCACGTGGTAAGCTTTTAAAGATTGATGAAGATATGCTGAACGAAATCGGAGAATATCCAAAACGAATTAGCGATCTTTTTGAAAAGTTCAAAATCCGTGACGGCGTTAATGAAATTATGAATCTTGCAAGAGATGGCAATAAATATTTTAATGATTCCGAACCCTGGGTAACCGTTAAATCCAATAAAGAAAAATGCGGCACGACCTTAAACATTTGCTTGCAGGCTATTTATACTCTGGCTGAACTATTTTATCCTGTTTTACCGTTTTCATCTGAAAAGTTATTTGGAATGTTGAACGCTTTGCCTGTTGAGTGGAAAGAAAGTGGTAAATCCTTTTTAAAAGAAGGTCATCAAATTAGCAGTGCAGAAATATTATTTCCCAAAATAGAGGATGAAGTGATAGAAGAACAAATATCAAAGCTTGGCTCAATTGAAACTGAAGCTGTAAAGAAAGAAGAAGAACTTATTTCATATGATGATTTTATGAAAACGAAGCTGAAGGTTGCTGAAGTTATAAGCGCTGAGAAAGTTGCTAAAAGTAAAAAACTTATGAAACTAAAAGTAATGCTTGATGATGGTGAAAGACAGGTAGTTGCGGGAATAGCCGAGCATTATAATCCGGAAGATTTGATAGGTAAAAAAGTTGTGGTTGTAGCAAATCTTCAGCCGGCAAAGCTGATGGGTGAAGAATCCAATGGTATGATTTTAGCCGTTGATAAAGAACCCGGAGGTTTGCAAGTTTTGATCGTTGATAATTCTGTTAAAAACGGAACCCGCGTTAAGTAAGAATTTTTTTATAATAAAATAAAGGATAAAAAATGCGTTTATTGAGTATCACTATTATTCTTTTTACAGGAATGATATTCGCACAACCATCGGTTGAGAAATTCACTCCTCAACTAAATGCCATTATTGATAATTCAAATCAATCTGAGGAATTACTGGTTTGGATTTTCTTCACAGATAAAGGAAACGAAACTCAAAACTATTTTCAAAAGCCTTCCACAGTTGTAAGTGAGAAATCACTTGAGAGACGGGCAAAAGTTTTAAGTGCTGATAAACTCGTTTCAGAAACAGATTTGCCTGTTAACCATAACTATATTGTTCAGGTTCAATCGCTTGGGTTTGTATTGAAACAAAAAACGAAATGGTTCAACGGTGTAAGCGGATGGATAAAAGCATATCAACTTCCACAAATCGCAGTTCTGCCGTTTGTAAAGCAAATGGATATTGTTTACAGATTTCGTTCGGATAAGTTTGAAGAAGAAACAATTAATGAACAGCCTGAAGAGCCGAACGAGAGTTTATCAAAACCTACCGGAACGAATTCCTTTAATTATGGTCAATCGCTAACTCAGCTTAATATCATTTCTGTTCCCCTGGTTCATGATCTTGGATATACCGGAAATGGAGTTACGATCTGTATGATGGATGCAGGATTTGATCGTCTGTCTCACCAGGTGTTTAGTTCAATGAATATTATAGCAGCCTGGGATTTTGTAAATGGTGATCCTGATGTGCAGAATGGAAGCGATATGGGAGAAGGTTCTCACGGAACTTCAACTCTTTCATTGATAGGCGGCTTTTATGAAACAAAACTTATCGGTCCAGCTTTCGGTGCAGAGTTTATTCTGGCAAAAACAGAAAATACTGATAGCGAGACTCCCATCGAAGAAGACAACTGGATAGCAGCAATGGAATGGGCAGATAGTATAGGAGTTGACATAACTTCCACATCATTAGGTTATTTAGATTACGATCCACCATACCCAAGCTATACCTGGGAAGATATGGATGGAAACACAGCTCGTATAACAAATGGTGCTGATTACGCAGTCAGCCTTGGAATTTTTGTTGTTAACTCTGCCGGTAACTCAGGTTTCAATGCCAGTCATAATACTTTAGGTGCACCAGCTGATGGAGATAGCGTAATTGCTGTAGGTTCTGTAACCAGCAGTGGAAACAGATCAAGCTTTAGCAGTGTTGGTCCGACTGTAGACGGAAGAATTAAACCTGATCTTATGGCGATGGGTTCAAGCAATTATGTAGCATGCAATAGCTCTAATACTTGTTATAGCAGCTGGGGTAGTGGAACTTCCTGGAGTTGCCCGATGGTTGCGGGTGCTGCTGCACTTCTGCTTGAGGCAGATCCAAGTTTAACTCCGATGCAATTAGCGTCTTTGATGAAGAATACAGCTTCACTAAGTAACAATCCTAACAATCTTATGGGATGGGGAATTGTAAACACCTATTCGGCACTTCAATCTCTATTAACAGGTGTAAATAATACAAATCAGCTTCCTGAAGATTTTTATCTTTTACAGAATTACCCCAATCCGTTTAATCCATCAACAAAAATCCGTTTTGCTGTTCCGGAAAAGTCCAGTGTAAAAATATATTTACACGATATTCTTGGAAGCGAAATTGCAGTTATTCTGGATGAAGAAGTTAACCCGGGAATTAAAGAAATTGAGTTAAATGGAAGTAATCTGGCAAGCGGAGTTTACCTTGTTAGAATGGTAGCAAACAATTATCAGCAAACAATCAAAATTTCACTCCTAAAATAAATTTTTGTGCCTGATCCGGTGAATAATCTTGCCGGGTCAGGCTCAATTTCCCTTGATTTTCAGATACGCAATAGCTAAAATTCCCCTCTCATTTTTTAGAAATTTTCAGGAGAATAGGTACTATGCGTTTTAATCGTTTTATACAAGCATTTCTTTTAATTCTTTTTATTCAGATAGTTGCATTTACTAACATCTCTGCTCAGGTTGTAGCTGAGTTCGGCAGCTACGAGGTTACTCTCGATGAGTTTGAACACGCTTACGCCAAGAATGTTGGGGGCTGGGAAAACGCAATGAAACAGGAAGTGTCAGACTACAAAAACTTCCTGGATCTATATGTTAAATTTAGAATGAAATTACGCGATGCTCAGGTAAGAGCTTACGATCAGGATGCTGATT
This sequence comes from Ignavibacteriaceae bacterium, assembly GCA_035478175.1. Classification (GTDB taxonomy): domain Bacteria; phylum Bacteroidota; class Ignavibacteria; order Ignavibacteriales; family Ignavibacteriaceae; genus IGN2. The sequence goes on along the minus strand of DATIJX010000227.1, from coordinate 18,603 downwards.
TAATGAATGAATTAAAAGATTATCAGCGGCAGGTTGGTGTTTCTTACATATTAGAAAAGAAGATTAATGAACCAGGGATTAAACAACTATATGAAAGAAGAAAAGAAGAGTTCAGAGTTAGTCACATAATGATAAGACCTGATACTTTAGGTGATGAAGGTGCCAGGAAAAAAGCTCAGGCGATATTAGACAGCATTAAGAATGGTCATATATTTGAAAACATGGCTATTAAACATTCTGATGACAAATTTTCTGGTATCAATGGTGGAGACATCTATTACATAACTGCAGGATTACTTCCATTCGAGTTCGAGGATCCGATGTATACTCTTAAAGCTGGTGAGGTTTATCCGGATGTCGTAAAAACGAGATTTGGTTATCACTTAATAAAGGTTACAGAAAGACAGCATCGCTTTCCCAAAATACAAGCAAGCCACATTCTGATTGGCTTTCACAATGAAGAAGGCAACATTGACAGTGCAGCAGCAAAAAATAAAGCTGACCAGGTTATGGCTGAATTAAAAGCCGGGGCATCATTTGAAGAATTAGTTGAAAAATATTCTGATGATCCTGGTTCCAAAGAAAAGGGTGGAGACCTTGGATATTTTGAAAGAAGAATGATGGTTAAGGAGTTCGACGAAGTAGCTTTCAAAATGAACGTTGGTGATATATCAGACCCAATACTAACAAATTTTGGTTATCACATCATTAAGGTTACTGATAAGATGGATACCCAGCCATACGCTGATGAATATGAAAACCTGAAGAATATGTTTAATAAGCAAAGGTATCAGCACGAGAGGGAAGTTTTAATCGATGGTCTTAAGAAAAAATATGATTTTAAAATTGATGAAGATGCTCTGAATATGTTCGTAGAAAAAAGTGATTCTTTAAGATTTGGAATGGTTCATCCAAAATATGATGAGATTTCCGGCAGCGTTTTATTCTCCTATGCAAAGAAACCAACTACTATCGGGGCTTTTCTTGAACAAGCTAGCCGTAATTCCAAAATAACTGCAAAGCCGATGGATGATGCTGTTGAAGTTGCAAATGCAATTAACATACTTGCTGAAGATATGCTGCTTGAAGAGGAGGCAATGAATCTTGATAAAACTGATCCTGAGTTTGCACAGCTTATGCAGGATTACAGAGACGGTATTTTCATTTTTAAGATTCAGGAAGAAGAAGTTTGGAACAAAGTAAAAATAGACAGTGCTGATGTCTATAATTATTGGAACTCAAACAAAGATAAATATACCTGGCCCGAAAGAATAAGCTTCAGCGAAATTTTTTCTACAAAAGATTCTCTTATCCAGAGTTATTATTCTATGCTAAATGAAGGAGCATCATTCGATTCGCTTGCCGCACTTTATACTGAAAGATCAGCAAAGAAAAAAGATGGCGGACGTTATGAACTGCAGTCTGTTGACTATTCTGAATTTTATAAAGAAGCAAATAAAGTATCGAACGTTGGTTCATACATAGATCCGGTAGTATTCTCGGGCGGATACTCAATCTTTAAACTTAATGAAAGACAACCGGCAAGAATTAAAACTTTTGAAGAGGCCAAAGCCGAAGTTTCTGGTGAATACCAGGAAATGCTTAGTAAAAAACTTGAGAATGATTACCTGACAAGCCTTGATAAGAGATACAAGCCCAAAATGAATTATGATAATCTTCAAAATGCTTTTAAGCAGGAATAGAATAATTGAGGGAATAATATTCCCTCTCTTTATTTTCGGAGCTTGTACTCAGCCGGAGAAACCGGATTCTTATGTTGCCAGAGTGAACAATTCATATCTTACTGAAACTGAGTTCAGCGAACTGGTTGACTCACAAACTGTGTCGGAAAAAACCAAAACTCTGGTCATTAAAAACTGGGTGAAGCAGGAAATACTTCTTCAGGAAGCCATAAAGAAGGGCATAACTGAGTCTAATGAATTTAAAAGAACAGTTGAAAATTCAAGACGACAATTAGCCACATCCCTTGTTCTTCAGGATTTTGCCGCTTCTTCTCAACCGATTGTTACAAATGAAGAACTTGAAAATTATTACAATGAAAATAAATCAAGTTTCCGTATTCCCTTCAATGCATATTATTTAAATCGAATAAATTTTTCTGGTAGAGAGGCTGCGGTAATGTTCCGCACCGAGTTGATGATTAATGGGTGGACGTTAGCGTTAAATAAATTTTCTAATGATTTATCTCTCGTTAATTTCGAAAGTTCAGTTCTCATCTCGGAGCAGGATATTTATCCCATACGATTATTACGAATCCTTGAAGGACTTTACCCACTTGAAATTAGCATTGTCATTCCGGATGACAGGGGTTATTATTCGGTTGTGCAGCTTTTGGAAAAATATTCGGCTCAAACTATTCCACCCTTTGAAGCTGTAAAAACTGAAGTTGAAAGAAGATATAAGGCTGCATTAACAGAGTTAGCCCTTGAAAACTACATTAACGATTTATATTCTCTTAGTGAAATAGAAATAAATAAGTGATAGAACATGTCTTTAAGGATTTTTAGTGTATTAATTTTATTTGCGGTATCCCTCTTTGCGCAATCAGGTGTGATTGATAAAGTTGTTGCGATTATTGATAATGAAATCATTCTGCAAAGCGAACTTGATTTTCAGACCTCAATATATGCCTCGCAACGCGGGATGGATCCTAAATCTCCTGAACTTAGAAATCAACTTCTCAACGCTATGATTGATGAAAAGCTGGTTTATGCTCAGGCAGAACTTGATTCTATCGTAGTCTCCGATGCAGAAGTTGCTCAAAGAATAGAATACCAGATTTCGGTTTTGAAGCAGCAATATGGTTCAGAAGCGAGTATTGAAACAATGTATGGAATGAGTCTCGAAAAAATTAAAAGAGAACTGCGTGATGACGTAAGAAAAAATTTGATGGTTCAAAGGTTGCGTGAGAAGAATTTTGCACCCGTTGAAGCATCTCGTCGTGAAGTGGAGGAATTTTATCAAACATATAAAGATAGTCTTGGTATGATTCCTGAAAAGCTTAGAATTTATCACATCTTCAGAAATCCTAAAACAACTGACAGGCTTAAAAATCAGTATCGCGATTTTGCACAGGCAGTACTTGATTCAATAAAACAGGGTGCAAGCTTTGAGGATATGGCTAAAAAATATTCCGAGGATCCGGGAAGCAAAGCTTATGGTGGTGATCTCGGTTTTGTCAAGAAAGGTGTATTCTATCCACAGTTCGAGGCTGCGGCATATGCTCTTGAAGTCGGTCAGCTTTCGGATGTAATTGAGACACCGGTGGGTTATCATATTATTGAACTCCTTGAAAGAAGAGGAGAATCGATTCGCACACGGCATATCCTTTTCAAGTTCAAAACTGATGAAGGTGCTGATCTTGAAGCAATTGAATTTCTTTCAGAGCTAAGGGACAGTGTTGTAAAAGAAGTAAATACTTTTCAGCATTATGCCAAAAGATACAGCGAAGATAAAGAAACCGCACCATTCTCAGGTGATCTAGGAACGTTCTATATCAATCAGCTTGACAAGAATTTACTCGACGTGGTTTCGAAGATGAAGCAGGGAGAAATAAGCTTTCCGAAGAGAATAGACTATGGACAGGGAATTTACGGATATCATATAGTTTATCTTCAATCAAGGGTGCCGCAGCATCCTGCAAGTCTTGAAGAAGATTACGCTGAATTGAAAAGACTCGCTGATGAATACAAAAAGCAGAAGCAGTACGAAACCTGGGTTGCTTCTCTCAGGGATAAGATTTACTGGGAAGTAAGGCTTTAAGTAGCAGTGAGTAAGTAGTAAGAAGTAAATAGTCAAAAGGATAATCATAACAGTTTCTCTATCCAGAATCTAGCAACTAGAATCCAGAATCAATTTTTAAAAGGAATTAAGTTTGAAAGAAAATCCTGCCGGAACAAAAGATGTAGAGCTTGTTGAAAAACTTGCCGATACAGTTAAAAAGGTAAAATCCGAAATTGCGAAAGTTATTGTTGGTCAGGATGATATAATTGATCAGTTATTAATTTCGCTTTTTTCAAGAGGACATTGTTTGCTCGTCGGAGTTCCCGGACTGGCTAAAACACTTCTTATAAAAACTGTTTCAGAAGTTCTTGATTTAAAATTCAGCAGAATTCAGTTTACACCCGATTTAATGCCGAGCGATATTACCGGAACAGAAATAATTGAAGAAGATGCTGTCAGCAAGAAAAGAAATTTCAAATTCATTTCCGGACCAATCTTTGCCAATATCATTCTTGCAGACGAAATAAACCGTACTCCTCCTAAAACTCAGGCTGCACTTCTTGAAGCGATGCAGGAAAATAAAGTAACTGCAGCGGGAGTTACATATCAATTGCCGCAGCCATTTTTTGTTCTTGCAACACAAAACCCGATTGAGCAGGAAGGAACTTATCCTTTACCGGAAGCTCAACTTGACAGGTTTATGTTCAACCTCTGGCTTGATTACCCATCTTTCAAAGAAGAAATAAGAATTGTTGAAACGACAACAAGTGAGTACAAAGCAAATCTTGATAAAGTTTTGAATGCAAATGAGATAATTGAATTTCAGGGCCTTGTTAGAAAAGTTCCTGTTGCAAATAATGTGATCGAGTTTGCAGTTAAAGTTGCTAATATGACCAGACCAACAAACGGAAACTCTCCTCAGTTTATAAAAGATTGGATAACGTGGGGAGCAGGACCAAGAGCTTCTCAATATATGATTCTTGCCTCCAAAACCCGTGCGGTTATCCAGGGAAGATTTACACCTAACATTGATGATGTTAAGATTGCAATGCTTCCGGTTCTTCGTCACAGAATTATTACCAACTTCAGCGCTGAAGCTGATGGCATAAAATCTACTGATGTTATTGATAGACTGGCTAAAGAAGTGTGAAATTTTCATTTTATTGATTGCCAATCACCAACCATAAGTTGCTTCCAACAAATAATATTTCTATAATACAATAACTTTTATTTTCTAACTAAGTGATGGGAAGTGAAATGAAAGATTTTATAGAATTTATTGCCAAAAAACTCGTCGATCATCCTGACAAAGTAATTGTCGAGGAAAGTACTCCTGATGAAAACACGATAGCACTCACCCTTAAAGTCGATAAAAGCGATATCGGTAAAGTGATCGGCAAAAAAGGGAATACTGTGAACGCTATACGTGCATTATTAATTGCTCTGGGAGGGAAAGAGCGACGTAGGGTCTCATTGGAAATAATTGCTCCATTGAAGAAAGATGAAACATAATGTAAACTTGATCCACAAGTTGCAGAAAGATTAAATTATAATTTTATTGAAGCTGACAAGTATGCTCTTGATGAAATAATTAATCTGAAAATATTAAATATCTAAAACGGAAAGAACAAATGACTGACTTTGAAATGAAAATCAGTGACAGTATTACAGTTGAAACCGTTTCAAAAACCATTCTTAACGAAACAGCTAAGTGGGGATTTAAGCCTTCGGATTACATGTCGCTCGTTAATGGTCTGCTGGACTTATCACTAACTAAACCTCCTCAAGCTGAATCAAAAGAAAAAACTGAAGAAAAATCAAAACGGGGCAAACTTGATTTTCCTCTGTGCGGCAAGCAAATACAAATCAGAAAATTTGTCAACGATACTGACTACGAAATAATTCAAAAATGGTTAAAGGATGAAGCCGGACGATGGTTCTTATTATCCCGATCATCTTCCAGAGGTAAAACTTTACTGCAGTTACTTGAAGATGAGAGAAACATTTTCGGGATTATTACATTGCCTGATTTAACGCCTATCGGACTTATGGGGTTTTTAAATTATGATCAGAATAATCACAAAGTAGAAATGCGGAAGTTAATTGGTGAAGAAATACACCGCGGTAAAGGTTACGCAAAAGAAGCAACTTCGTTATGGATTCGATACGGCATTAACAATTTAGGCTTAAAGAAAATATATCTGAACACAATCGAAAATAATATCAGGAATCTCACCTTAAATAGAGAGCTTGGATTTCATATAGAAGGCATTCTCAGAAAAGAGTTTGTGATTAATAATGAATATTATGACGTCATCAGGATGGGATATATAGTTGAAGATTAGAATGTTAGTTCGCCTGTAAATGTTTCCAATTCTTCTCAACAGGATCATCACAAACTTTATGTGCTGAAGTTGATTGAATAAAACTGACTGATGTGATAGAGAGGTTGAGTAAGCAAGATTGAAAAAATAGAAATCAGAACTTTTAGTCCTTCAATTTATTCCCACGACACCATCTTCGCTGAATGACAACAATTCTGTCGCCGGAAAAAGTTTTTAAATTTTTTTATTGAGAAAATTATTAAAAATCTTTTGCTGATGACTTAGCACAATTGTTGCAATTAGAATTACAGGCTTTTAATTTTGCGTTGCAGACTGTGAGAAGAAAATAATTCTACGCACAGTTATTCTCTATTAACTATTGAGTAAAAAGCAGGGTATCAGCGTGAAAACTTTTGGCACGATATTTAACTCTCTCTCTCTCTCTCTCTGAGAAATTTCCGGAGGGAAGAATGAAAATTTTCTCTCCTAAAATTAGTCTATCTCTTTTAATCCTCTTTTTAATCTCTCAACAGTTGCGTTATTATTTTTTATTTTGCACTATGTATTTATTACAGAAGGAAACAAAATGAAAAAAATATTATTTGCATTTGTTTTACTAATACTGATATCCTTTAACACCTGCGATGAAAATCCAATTAACGGCGATGATATAAAACCAGGAAGAAGAGATTATACCTGGACAGTAGATACATTATGGACGGAAGATTTCTTTGGCATCCACAATGTTTGGGGAAGCTCGCCAAATTCTATCTGGATGGTAGCATCCGGTACGTCTGCTAAGGATTGTCTATGGTATTATGATGGAGTCAAGTGGACAAGATCTAATCAAATATTAAATTCAAGCTTGAACACGGTATTTGGAGTTAATCCCGATGAAATTTGGATGGGGGATTCTTATGGTACAATATGGCGAAATACAGGAAGCGGATGGCAAATATTTCAACAATTTTCATTGACAGGTTTTGATAATATTGTTATTGCATCTATTTATGGCACTTCAGCAAATAACTTATATGCAGTTGGTTTTGCAGATGAAAATACCGGAATGGTTTATAAAGGTATTATACTCAAATATGACGGCACTGAATGGAAATTCTTAAATATTCCGGATATGAGGGTTGGATTCTACAGCATGAAAAGAATAAAAAATGGGAAATATTTAATTTACGCTTCGAACAGTGATAGCGGGTTCCTTGAAAAACTGTTTGTATTTGATGGGGTAAGTAACTTAAAAGAAATTTATTCAGATTATACTTATCCCTATTTAGATGAAATGAATGGGGATGCATACATTGCGATAAACAGAAAAATATACAAATGCATAAATGACAAATTAGAATTATGGAAAGATTTTTCAAGCACATCTTACCACAGCACAGTTTTAGGAAGGAATGAGAAAGATTTTTTTGGGGCGGGCTACGATGGTATAATGCACTACAATGGAGCTGATTTCAAAATTCTTTTTCAAACCGAATTAGAGAAAAAGGGTGTTTTAATATTCGAAAAAGATGTTTTTTTCTTTGCTTACACTGAACAAGCAAGTGGGTATAATTATATTATGATAAGGGGGACATTAAATGAACAATGAGGAGGTGTCGAGTAAGAAAGTTTAAGATGATAAGGAACGGTGCGGCAACACCGTTCCCAAAGTGCAAATAAATTATAGGCTGCTCACCTATGTGAAGAGTGTTTAATTCCCTTCTTTATTTGCACTTGTAACTTAAGCATTTGCCTTTTAATATAAAATGAAAGGTTTAGTTATGAAAAAGAATTTTGTGCTATTCGTTACAATTCTCCTGTCATTAACTACGATAGTAATTAATGCGCAAAGCATTTGGTTTCTTAATCCTACAAATGGACAAACAGTTATAGGAACAGGCTCACAAACCACAGTCTATATGCAGCTTAATTTTGGTTACAGTCTTTCAGGTAGCCCATATATGTATGATCATTACATTAAACTGTTTCGACCGCCTTACAGTGATCAGCAATCAGGACAGGGTGGTGGTATTACTTTCGATTATGATTTACCAATCGGGACATATACCTGGAGACTTGAATTATGGGAGTGTTATTATGGGTCAGGTTGTTTAAAAAAAGCAGAACAGACAGTTACATTTTATGTAAAGCATAAGATGTGGGCTTTGAACAATTTTCAAGGCGGAGATATAAAAATAGACAATCAGACAGTACCCAGCGGTACAGAAACTCACAAACTTACCGGTAACAGTTTGTTAGTAGGAGCAATAGATCAGTCTTTTGAAAATTACTTCTATATTTGGAATCAAAGTGGTGCAAATAATAGTAGATGGGAAAGGAAACCTTGGAATCAAATTTATTCTCCTATTAATGGTGGGACACCAAGAGATTTCAATTATCCAGTTGCTTCCAATGATAACGGTGCAGCAATTAGGGGCATGTTAAAAAAGAGATATACTATTACAAGAGATGATCAAACTGATGCAGGTACACAGACAAACCAACAAACCTGGAATATAGTAGAACAACACAGTGGGGAGATTTCAGCACCTGCAACAAAAATAATTAATAACAAAACATATAACTTTATAGGATGGAAAGACAATTTACAGGCGCCAAATCCAAGGACAATTACACCAACTGATAACGAAACATATACTGCTATATATAAGGCACCTCAACTTTCAAACGATCAAAACGCATACAAGTTTAACAACCAGCGGAAGTTTATTAGAACTCCAAATGGAACTCTACACTCAACTTATCACAGTATGAACGCCGTGTGGTATGAAATCAGCACGAATAATGGTCAAACCTGGCAATTAATAGGTTATTCAATAGGATCAAATCCGAATTGGATACATTCTGAACCATCTATAAGCTACTATATTAATTCAGCTAATCAAACGGTTGTGGTGCAAACATGGCGATTGCAACGTGGTGATCCTTATGATTGGATAAGATATCGTGATTATGTTTATGAAAGCACTACACCAATTATCTCTGACGAACAAGAAGTTAATCAAGAACATCCAGAGATGATAGTTGAGGAACAGACATCTCCAATCGTAGCTTGTGCAAATGATGGTAAAACATTATTTGTTTGGGAAAATAAAATAGAAGGTTCGCCAAGAAAATTTAAATTTGCATTTGGCAAAAAAATTAACACTTATTGGGAGTGGTATGATACGGGAACCTTTGAGTTTACTACGAGTGACGTTTCCAGCCCATCTGTTTACGCATCAATAATAAACAACAATCTAAAATTTCATTTTGCCTGGACTGAACGCAATAGCGTTTATTATTGTTATCTCTACCCTGATGTACAAAATCAAATTATGAATTCTTCAGTAGAAAATGTTTCATACAATAGTGGTTACTCCTCAAATTACAAGCCAAGTATAACTACAACAGATTGGGTCGTAAGTGGAACAAGATATGAACACATTCGTTTAGCTTGGATAGGATATAGAGATGCTTATGCAGATAATCCACCTCCTTGTGCAGTTTCAGCAGGTGAAACCAGAATGCTATTTAAAACCAGATCTTCTATTTGGAGCCCTCTCGGAGTTTACGGAAATAATGTTAATTCAGTAAGCACGAATAAAGGAACGAACGTAATAAATAATTGGGAACCATTTGCAATTGCATGGAGTGAAGGAGTCAACTGTAATTATACAAATAAATATATCAGGAGTCACGATGGTACCAAGCCACCGATCAGATCATTAAATACAACAGGTAGTGAAATTCAATTAAATAATGCAACAGATTTTACAACAATGTATGTCAATTCATTTAACAGACCATCTATACCCTATTATTTTACCTTATCTCAAAATCTATCCGGTGCTTTAGGGAAAATAGAATCTATGGCTATCTTTTTGGGCCGAGAAGGAGTTATTACAAAAGACAGCACTGATTTTTATTATGCAGTCGGTGATGTAACACTTGATGGCCAAAATATTGATTTTATTGAAATGCCGGATAGTTTAGTTATAAATAACATTCAAATAATGAATGACTATTTATCTTCTGAACCTTTTACTGTTAGTAATGCTTCAACACTAACTTATGGAATTCAGTATGGAATAATTGATTCACTTCAAGCGGTAATTGCATTATCAGATGGTTCAGAAATAAATTTTAAAATAGAATTGGTAGATAATCAAACTGGTGAAGTGCTTGGTGTATTTGATGAAGTCAGCTATTCTTCTGAAAATGTTTTTCAGTATAATAACATTGGATATCAGGTAGATCTGTCAGGAGTTGGAAACAGAACTGTTTTATTAAGATTGATAGTTAATACATCTGCAGAATGTGATTATGCAATATCAAATAGATATTCAGACGCAGAAGTTTTAAATAAAAGTGGTTATAAACAGATAACATATAAAGATAATATAATTGTTAAAGAATATGCACTTGAACAAAACTATCCGAATCCATTTAATCCTGCAACAACAATAAAATATCAAATACCCAAAGCTGGAATTGTAACATTGAAGATTTATGATGTGCTTGGCAATGAAATAGCAACTTTAATCGACGAACATCAAAGTGAAGGAAGATATGAAGCTAACTTCGATGCCAGTAAACTTGCAAGTGGTGTTTACATCTACCGGCTGAATGTTAATGATTTTGTGAATGTGAAAAAGATGGTTTTATTGAGATAGGCATCCTTGGTTGTAGGGGCACAATATGCTGCCCCTACAACTACTAGTGAAAGGTGCGGACAGAATTGAGTTAATAGTTAGCCAAAATCTTACACTCTCGCAATCCTGTAATTTTTAGTAGTGAAGTAAATCTCTTTTGTGAAGGTTTTAATTACTGTGGCAACCGGAACTGCGAGCAGCATTCCGAATAATCCAAATAGAATTCCACCGCTAATGATAAGAAGGATGATGACTATCGGATGCATGTCAACACTTTTGCCAAAAACATAGGGTTGCACAAAACCATTGTCCAAAGTGTATGTTATCAAAACCACCAGCAGGATAAGTGGAACTTGTGAAAGATCTCCGTACTGAACTATCGAAACTATTATCGCAGGTATTCCACCAATGACGGGACCCAAATAAGGAATGAGATGTCCAAGTCCGGCGATCACTCCAAGCGGCAGAGCATTGGGAACTCCAATAAAATAAAATCCGAAACCGATCATCACTCCAACGAAAGTTGCATCGAATATCCAGGCTCTTACGAATAAGCCAAGTCGCAGGGTTACTTTTTTCAAAACGTAATAGGACATTTCAAAATATTTATTTGGAATCATTTGAAGCAGTCCCTGTAATATTCTTCTGTTATCTTTAAGCAGAAAGAAAGTAATGAACGGAACAATTACCAGCACTGCAATTACTGATACAATACTTGAGAGTAGTGAAGAGACGCTATCAAAGATGTTCATCACTTGAGAATTAATAAGTGATTCAAGCCTGTGGGTAATATCTCCGGCTTTCAGAAAGGGAACATAGTGTAATAAAGTAACTTCCAGTGCCTTTACTTCCTCCGCGAAAGAAAATCCTTCAAGTGCACTTATTATTTGATCCATCTGAAACACAAACTTGGGAATGATAATAGATAAGCTGAAGTAAATAATGAATCCAAATATGCCGAAAATAATCAGTGTAGATGTCAGCCGGTTGAAACCTCTTCCCTCCAGCAGAGAAACAAACGGTGCAAATATAAAAGCAAGTAAAATTGATAGAGCGAGGATAATGAGAATTTCGGTTAGTAAGTAAACCAGGTAAAGAAAAATTATTGCGCCTGCAATCCACAGGAAAAATTTAGTAACATTGTTGTATTTAGAATCTGCCATAAGTGAAAATAATTAATTTACAGCTTCAATTCTTCTGATCCCAGGTACCTGATTCATCAAGGCTCTTTCAATGCCTGCACGCAAAGTTAGTGTTGACATCGGGCAGTTCTCACAATCGCCGGTCAGCTTTACTTTAACGATTCCTTCTTCGGTTACTTCAACAAGCTGAACGTCTCCGTTATCTGCCTGCAGGAAAGGTCTGATTGATTCAAGTGCTTTTAAGATTTCTTCTTTCATTGACATTACTTATTCAGGTATGTAAATCTAATGAAAATTTTGGATTACATCGATTCAACCCTGAACTTGTTTCAGGGTCTTAAGCTATAATTAAAGATGCGGAAACAAGCCTGCCTGCCGGACAGGCAGGTTCGACATTAAGCTTAATCATCATCGCCTAAAAGTATTTCAACTTTCCCCGGTGCATTTAGATTCCTGATGTTCACCCGTTCAGTCAGGTTACGTGAAATATCCATAATGATATCAGCATCATTTGAGTCGGGGATATCAAAAACAATTGGAATTCCTTTATCGCCGCCTTCCCTTATTTGAGGATTAATTGGAATGCCGCCGAGGAAAGGAACATTTAATTCTTTTGAAACTCTCTCGCCGCCGCCAGTTCCGAAAATGTCATATCGTATCTTTGTATCCGGTGCAATGAAGTAACTCATATTTTCAATTAGTCCGAGAACAGGAACATTCACACGCTCGAACATCTTTAAAGCTTTACGTGCATCGATGAGTGAAACTTCCTGTGGAGTAGTAACAATAACAGCACCGGTAAGAGGAATTGTTTGAACAAGAGTTAACTGAATATCGCCAGTTCCCGGAGGCATATCAAAGACAAGATAATCAAGTTCTCCCCACGCAACGTCAGTCATAAATTGTTTTATAGCTCCGCTTGCCATTGGTCCACGCCAGATAATTGGAGCGTTATCATCAACCAACAATCCAATTGAAATCATCTTCAATCCAAAAGCGTCCAGTGGAATTAATCTTACTTTGCCATCATCCTGGATTACATTTGGTTTTTCTTTTACACCAAGCATAAGTGGAATACTTGGACCATAAATATCTGCATCAATTAATCCGACTTTTGCACCATCTTTAGCAAGAGCAACTGCAAGATTAACCGCAACTGTGCTTTTACCAACACCTCCTTTACCGCTTGCAACAGCAATAGTATTTTTCACTCCCGGAAGTATTGCTTCTTTCTTCGGGTCTTTGTGGGTTGTTATTGTCGATACTCTTTCCTGAACATTCACGTGAATCTCTTCAAGTTCTGGAAATTCACTTTTAATTTTATCAGCGATGGTATTGTAATCAAAGTTTGATGCTTTATTCAGAGCTGGTATGGATATATCAACTGTTAAAGAATTTCCTTCACGTTCAATTTTCTTTATCGAGTTAAGTGTAAGTGAGTTCTTATTAAAATTTTTATCGTCAATTTTTTTAATGGCAGTAAGGATACCGCTTTTAGTTATATCAGTCATAGTTATATCGGAATTTCATTAATGATTTGTTTTTAATAGTGCTTTAAAGATAAACAAATAGCAGAAGAGAGGAAGTTCCCAAATGAGCCTCTTTTCAGGATTTCATTGTAAGTCCCGGATTTTTTTCCACGTGTTTCATTAACCATTCCTGGCTGTTTACCGGTTTTGCACCATTCAGTTTAGTAACCATCTTGTAAGTCATATCCGGTAAAAGTGTGCGTGCTTTCTGATTATCCTTAAGAGCAGCTTTCATTAAGGTCTTCATCACTTCACTTCTGATTTTTTCATTTTCAATAGGGAATAATGTTTCAACTCTTCCATCAAGATTTCGCTGCATCATATCGGCACTGCCCATAAACATTTCTTCATTCCCATCATTGTAGAAATAAAATACTCTGCTGTGCTCGAGAAATCTTCCGACAATGCTTCTTACTTTTATGTTTTCACTCAATCCTTCAATACCGGGAATAAGGCAGCAGATTCCACGAACGATCAAATCAATTTTTACTCCTTCATTAGAAGCCTCGTACAAAGCGCTGATAGTTTGAGGGTCGACAAGCGAGTTCATCTTCCAGATAATTTTTCCTTCCTTACCAGCTTTTACATTTTCGATTTCACGGAAAACTTTTTCAAGCATCTTTTCGCGCATATTTACAGGTGAAATAAAAAGCTTTCTGTATTCTTTTTGCTTTGAATAACCTGTTAAATAATTGAAGACATCAGAAACATCCGAGCAGATATCTTCATCGCAGGTAAAAAGTCCAAGGTCAGTATAAATTTTTGCGGTGATTGCGTTGTAGTTACCAGTTGCAAGATGAACATATCTTTTAACTCCATCGAATTCTTTTCTTACTACTAAAGTCATCTTTGCATGAGTCTTCAATCCCACGAGACCATAAACTACGTGAGCACCAGCTTTTTCAAGCTCGCGTGCCCAGAAAATATTATTCTCTTCATCAAATCTTGCTTTGAGCTCAACAAGTACAGCAACCTGCTTACCTCGTATAACGGCTTCAATAAGAGCTTTTACGATTGGAGAATCTGCACCCACCCTATATAGTGTCTGCTTGATTGCAAGCACTTCAGGATCTCTTGCTGCCTTCCTGATAAATTCAATCACCGGAGTAAAAGAATGATATGGATGGTGAAGAAGAATATCTCTTTGCTTAATGATCGAGAAAATATCTTCGTCTGTTTCAAAAACTTTTGGTACGACCGGATAGAATGGTTTATCTTTTAACTGATGCAATGGCAGCTTATAAAGAACCATAACATCACTGAGACCAATTGGTCCGTCAGAAATATGGATATCTTCACGTTTAATTCTTAAATTTTCCATCAAGGTGTCGAGCATATATTCGGGCATGCTGCTTTCGACTTCCAACCGAACAACCTGACCAAATCTTCTTTGGCGAATGTTCTCTTCAATTACACGAAGCAGATCGTCCGCTTCATCTTCCTGAAGCTCGATATCTGTATCACGAGTTACCCGAAATTTATGAGCTTCAACTACTTCCATTCCCGGGAACAATAGATCAAGATTATTCCTGATCAAATCACCAAACCAAACAAATTTTGCCTCAAAGCCTCCATTGCTAATCGGTTTTTTACCAGGATTTATTATATCATCAACCGGTAACAATCTTGGAAGTGTGTGTGGGACTTTTACTCTTGCAAAATGTGTATCGCCTTTCGGGTTTCGAATTAGCACTGCAAGATTTAAGCTGAGATTGGAGATGTATGGAAAGGGTCTTCCCGGATCGAAAGCAAGCGGAGTCAGAATCGGGTAAATTTCTTTCTTAAAATATTCCCGGAGTTTTATTTGTTCATCCTCTGAAAACTCTACGATTTTTTGAACGAAAATTTTACTCTCTTTTAATGCAGGAACTATTTCGTCATTCCAGTAATTGTTCAACTGCTCGAGCATCGGGCGAACAGCTTTCTCAATTTTCTGTACCTGCTCTAAAGGAGTTAGTCCGTCAATTGTTGGCTCAAGAATGTTGGCAGCAATCTGTTCCTTCAAACCAGAAACTCGGATCATATAGAACTCATCCAGGTTTGAATGGAAGATTGAAATGAATTTCACTTTTTCAAGAAGTGGAAGTTCAGGATTAAGTGCTTCCTCCATCACTCTGCGGTTAAACTCTACCCAGCTTAAGTCCCTGTTAAAAAAGTTCTTCGGCTCTTTGTATTTTTTGAGTATTTCTTTACCAGTCATCTTAATAATTCTTTCAAATCGGGCACAAATATAATACAAATACAATCTATATGCCGTGGATTAAAACGGTAATTAGTTTGAAACTTTCGTAATTATTTCATTTTTATAGGAAGGGTTTACCTCTTACTTGTAAAATATGAAATGGTTTATTACAAATAAGAGGCTGACCAAAATGTAGCACAGATTATTCCGAAGGAATGGCTTTGCCACTAATCTGTGTTATGGTAATTGAGAATATGAATTAAATTTAAATCTCTTATCTCTAATCATTTTCAAATTTTTAGCTTTTTGGTCAGCCCCGTGGGTAAAAATTAAAGTCCCGGAGGAACAACAAAAGTTAAGGATATTAAATCTTCAATTTAGCTGAATCAGGAAATTATTATATTTGTAAAAACAGATTATGGCAAACAAATTTATATCGGAGTTAAGTATGAACCAGGAAAATCAGAGTCGGGATAGTAAAAGGAATTTGACTGCAGCAGATGCACTCGCATTGTCAATACCAGAAAGAATTCAACTGGTTGAAGATATCTGGGATAGTATTGCTGCTGAAACAGATGCGGTCGAATTAACAGATGAAGAAAAGAAAATAATTGATGAGCGATTAAAAGCATTTCATAAAAATCCTGATTTAGGTTCACCCTGGGAGGACGTTTATAAAAGAATAGCTTCAGCTAAATAAAGAATGAAATACCGAGTTATAGTAAGACCTGAAGCTGAAAAGGATTTAAGTGAAGCATTCTTATGGTATGAGGATAAAAGAAAAGGACTGGGACATGACTTTCTGCTTCATATAGATGCGGGAATCAGATTCATTTCAAGAAATCCCAATATTTATAAATCGGAATATAGAGATACCAAAAAACACCTCGTTAAAAGATTTCCTTATAAGATAATTTATCTTACTCAAATGGAGACAATAGTTATTCTTGCCGTGCTGCATACAAAGAGGAGTCCTGAATTATTAAAAGATAGGCTGAAAAATTTATAGCATTGACTATTCATCATAGATAAGTGCAACCGATACTATCCCTCTGAGGGATAGTATCGGTGATAAAGTTCAAAGCTCTGACTACGCAAGCAAAAGATATAATATCAGGAGTGGCAGGACCAATATGAACACTCCGAATAAAACATCTTTCACGAATGATTTTTTATTTTCTTCTTTCTGATTTGACATTTGAATTCCTCTCTTATAGAAAAGCCTGATAAGCTCTTCAATTTTAAAAATTTGATTAACTATATTTTTTTGAATGATCAACTAAGAGAGGTTGGAGGACTACGTGGATTTGTAGTCTCAATAAAAACGTAGAGTAAGAAAATTGTGTCTGCCGGACTCGGAATTTCAGCAGTGAACTTTAGTTTAAAATCAGCTTTTACTAAAAGGGCAATATTCAAATTATGATACGGCTGAACTTTCAGGATTTCATTTATGCTTAGAGTTTCATTCTGTATGAAAAATAGTTTTCGGGGAAAAGTTAAATCAGAATCAAAGAGAGTGTGTATTGGTATATCACCTGTTTCCGTTAGGTCATAAGTTTTTGAATAGATGAATGAACTGGTTAACAGGTTTAATAACCAGAAACCTAGTAAAATTGTCCGCAATGATTTCTGGACCGACAAATTGATGTGATGCAAGGAAATGCTGATTAAAGATTTTGACATAATATTCAATTATAACTTACAAACTAATTCATCCAATAAACAAACGAAATAAATGGAACTTCTAAATCGATACTATCCCTTCGAGGGATAGTATCGGTGAAATCAATAAGAACTCACTTCTTCCAGAAAGCAGGTGAAAAAATTATTAACACTGTAAATAGTTCTAACCTTCCAACAACCATTAGGAAACTCAGAATCCATTTAACCATATCAGGCAGGTGAGAAAAGTTATTTACGGGACCTACTGTTCCTATTCCCGGACCTATATTACCAATGCAGGTTGCAGTTGCACCAATGGCAGTTACAAATTCTACTCCGAGCAAAGAAATAATCATTGAACCAAATACAAAAAGCAGTATATAAAAAATAAAGAATGCCTGTACGTTTGAGATTATTTCTGAGCTGACTGCTTTGCCATTAAACTTAACCGGTATTACTGCTCTCGGATGAATTAACCTTTTTAGTTCAGCCCAGCTATTTTTAAAGAGTACAATATGCCTGACAAACTTGATACCACCGCCGGTAGAACCTGCACAACCTCCGATGAATAGCAGAACAAAAAAGATCATTCTTGAATATGGTGCCCAGTTTTCAAAGTCGGATGTAACATAACCTGTGGTTGTTGTGAGCGATACGACATGGAAAAGAGATTGCCTGATTCCTTCTTCCCAATGAAAATCAACATGAGGAATGTGAATAATCATAATGAAGATGGATGCAAATATTGTAAAACCCAGATAGTATCTAAACTCAGTATTCTCTTTGAAGAAACTGAATTTTCCATGAAGGGAAAGATAGTGCAGTGTAAAATTCATTCCGGCAAAAAACATAAAGAGAATAAATACGTAGTGTACAAATGGTGATGTATAGTGAGCTATGCTCGCATTCTTAGTTGAAAATCCACCTGTTGCCATCGTCGTAAATGAGTGGTTAATTGCATCAAATAAATTCATTCCGCCAGCAATTAAAAGCAATGTTTGTGCTGCTGTAAGAATAACATAGATACCCCAAAGTCTTTTTGCTGTTTCTTTTACACGCGGATGAATTTTATCTTTTGTTACACCGGGAACCTCTGCCGCAAAAAGCTGCATTCCGCCGATGCCAAGCAACGGGAGTATGGCGAGTGATAGAACAATAATTCCCATACCTCCAAGCCACTGAGTTAAGCTTCGCCAGAAAAGTAATCCCGGAGGCAGTGCTTCGATGTTAGTAAGAATTGATGCGCCCGTGGTTGTGAACCCCGACATAGTTTCAAAGAAAGCATCTGTGTAATTGGAAATTGAGCCGTGTAGAATGAATGGAACAGCCCCGAAGATTGTCATGGCAAACCAGCCAAGTGTTACT
>DATIJX010000226.1:0-24612 GCA_035478175.1 Ignavibacteriaceae bacterium | reverse complement strand
TCTTCGCAATGGCCAGTTGATTACGTTCACTCCGTTTATATATCTGCTGCCTAGAATCACATCTGAATTTTTTATTTCATCCAGGAATCTTGGAATTTCTTTTGGATCGTGAGAGAAGTCTGCATCCATTTCAAATATGATTTCAAAATTATTCTGAAGTGCATATTTGAAACCGGCAATGTACGCAGTGCCAAGTCCCTGTTTTGACTGTCTTTTAATCAGATGAATACGATTATTATTTTTCATTTGACTTTCAACGAAAGCTGCTGTCTCGTCAGGAGAATTATCATCGACTATAAGCACATCAATACTCTCATCCTTCGAAAGAACTTCGGGTAACAGTCTTGGTAAATTCTCAAGCTCGTTATATGTGGGAATGATAATAAGAGTTTTCATTTCAGGATTTAATATTTATAGCCACGAACCTGACTGCTCGCCTCGCGGCTAAGCCGAAGGCCGTCAGGCAAGCTGCACGAATAAGACATTTCAATTATAATGACCTTTACCAAATAACACTACTAATATAGTTCTGGCAAGAATTTTTATATCCATTCTCAAAGACATATTTTCAATATAAAAAAGATCGTAGCGTAATTTAACTTTAACATCCTCAATACTTTCATCGTATTTATGCTTCACCTGTGCCCAACCGGTAATACCGGGTCTAACTTTCAATCTTCTTTTATAATAAGGAATTTGCAGCGAAAGCTGCTCAACAAAATATGATCTTTCAGGTCGGGGACCTACAAGGCTCATCTCACCTTTAAGCACGTTAAAGAATTGTGGTATCTCATCAATGCGAAGTTTTCTCATGATTTTTCCAACACGAGTTACCCTCGGATCATCTTTTGTAGACCAAACAGGACCAGTATTTTTTTCTGCATCCTGAAACATAGAACGGAATTTATAAATCTTAAAAATTTTATTGCTCATTCCGATTCTTTCCTGTTTAAAAAGAACGGGTCCTTTGCTGTCCAATCTGATTGCCAATGCAACAAAAATATTTAACGGCAATGTAAGAACAAGAATAATAAGTGAAATAACAACATCCGAAATTCTTTTTAATTTCTTTTCCCATTCAGGCATCAGCTCGGGCATAATGTCAATTAGAGGAATTCCATAAAGCTGAGAAGTTCTTGCCTGACCACTAAGTATTTCATAAAGATCAGGTACTATTTTAAGACCAATGCCTTTGCTCTCCAGTTTTGAAATAATATCTACGAGAAGATCGTGGTCCTCTTTTTCCAGAGCTATGATAACTTCGGCAGCACGAGTTTTGTAAACAATATCTAACAATTCATCTAATGAACCTCTGACTCGAATGTTTTTATAAGTCTTACCAACATTTTCAGGATTGACGGCAACATAGGCTTCAACGTCAAGACCTAATGCAGGATGTTCAAGAATCTGATCGTGAACTTCATGAGCCTTGGAATTAAATCCAACAATAAGAGCATTTTTTCTTCCAATACCTTTTATTAAAAGTCCTCGTTGGAAACTCCTGATAAAAAGTCTTCCAATGGAAACAAAAACGAAAAGTAATATCCAGTAAATAAAAATCAGAATTCTGTTACTGGATTCAACTCCATCCAAAAAATCGCTAACGAAAATCAGGAAGAATAAAATAAATATTCCGACAAAAGTTGTTTTAAATAAAGTTGATATTTCATCAAAGCGGGAAGCAGCGAACCAGGTACGGTACATTCCAAAAAACGTGAAGATGATCAACCAATAAATGTAGATAACCAGCATTGGTATAAATATTTCCGGCATTATCAAAATCCGGAACCAGCCTGTTTCAATTCTTATGAAGAAGAATGCCGCCCAGGCCAGACAAATAAAGATAAAGTCAGATAGAAGAATTAATATTTTTTGAGTTTTCTTATTCAAATGAAAATATCAATATGGGATAAATTTAGAATTTCAATTTTAAAATATACATATTAACTATTGTTAGATTTATAGGCTATTAAATCCCTCTTTTGGCCGGTAGCACGGTTCCGAACTCTATCAGAAATCCTATTATTTGTATTGTTTTAATATTTTAAAGTAAAAGGGAAATAAAACAATTAATAACAGCAAAGTCAAGACGAGCCTCTCCGGGTATGGAATACCAATATTTAATTCTTCAATGTTCCAACTCCCTTGGAATAGTTTCCCCGATATAACAACGATGATTATATAAATAATATTAATCGTTATTATGACAAGCATCTGCTTGTTCTTAAAAACAAGCCAGAACAGTGACATTTTTTTTTCAACAAAGTAGTAAATTAAAAATTGTGTGAGGACTGAACTCAAGGTCCAGTAAATCAATAACGAGTAAATTGTAAATCTGATCCCCACAATCTCTAATGGGATTATCAATAAAATAGATAAGGTGTGTACCCAAATTGATCCTGCCGCAATCTTTTCGTTGAGAGAGGCAAGCAATAGATACCAGAACGGTACATTTATCAAAGTCATAAATTGCCATATCATCAGGATAAATGTTGCGGAGAGAGTTTCGGCAGGAACTTGCTTCAACCAGATTTTATATAGAAGTTCAGAATATGAAATCACTAGAACAGTTGATATTACTCCAAATGGTATCAAAATAATTAATGAAGTTCTGATGACACGAATTATTTTATCCTTATCATCCTTCCTGTAAAAGTAGGACAAAGAAGGATACAAGGGATTAAATCCGGCAGCAACTAAATCTCTAAATGTAGTAGTAACTCGCATTGCAATATCAAACGCTCCTGCAGATGATAAACCAAGAGTTAATGCAATCACGTATCGAACTATCGGCTGCCTGATTAACATTCCTAGTGACACACTATACAACTGCCAGGTTTTTTGCCACAGTAATCTTATACTGGCTAAGGATTCATTTAATGAAACAGATATTCGTATTGAACTCCAGACTTTATGTTTAACCCCTAGCCTCATTTGATACACAATAACAAGAAAAATATTTGATATGAAAAACCCAATTGCAAATCCTTCTATAGGGTAACTAAGTAGTGCGCCGGCTACTGCAATACTGTAAGTAAAAAGTGGTGAGATACTTCGGATTAAACGAACGAAATAATTATCAGCTCTTGCAGAAAGGATAGCTGAATCAAGAGAGGAAATCAATTGTATAGTGGCTCCAGCAACAATTACCAGAGCAGAAAATAATAACCCTGAACTTGGATATATTTTTTCACTCGAGTCGAATATAATTCCACTTAGTGTAAAAAGTATTATAATAAGAAGTAAACCCAAGATTAAATAAAACCTTCGGGCAGAGTATAATTCTAATTTAATAATACCAAGTGCATCGCTTGTTTTATCCTTACTAGCTTCACGAATGAAATGTTGGCTGAAACCGAAATCAACAACTAAAAAAAATGATGCAGTAGTAACAAATAATGACCATAATCCCAAAACTTCAATATTTGTCCGGATCAGAATAATAGGATATAGAAATGCATACGAAAGAATTGGAATAATTGTAGTTAATGGTCCAGAGAGTACTGATAATTTCAGATCTTGCTTAATTTGTTGAGACAACTGTTTGTTGTCATTCTCCAAACTCATTTAATCATTT
Organism: Ignavibacteriaceae bacterium; assembly: GCA_035478175.1. Lineage (GTDB taxonomy): Bacteria > Bacteroidota > Ignavibacteria > Ignavibacteriales > Ignavibacteriaceae > IGN2. The sequence continues at coordinate 21,035 of DATIJX010000226.1, read as the reverse complement.
CCTGCATCGTAGAATTATTCGCTTCCTTTCACTATAACCTATTTCCTCGATCTTTGTGAATCCAAGTTTTAAGAAGCGATTTTTTTCAATTTCAGGAAGGTCATGTCCTTCAAAGATAACTTCAGGTGCTTTTGCAAGGAACGATAAAAATCTTTCTTTGTCCTTTACCCAATTAAGTACATTCAAAGCAAACACGATGTCAGGTTTATACTGCATGAGTTTACTCTCCCAATCTTCTTTGGAATCAAAATCGATTTGGAAGTATTCAGGCTGTACTTGAAAAACATTACTTATTAATTCTGCTGATCTCAATATTTTTTTATCACCATCAACAGCAATACATTTTTTTGCTTTTGCTTCCTTTAACAGGAAAATTGAGAGCAGCCCCATATTACATCCAAGTTCAATAATAGTTTTGCCAGAGTAATCGGAAATAGCTTTCAAAACATTCCATCGATCAGTCCACGGTCGTTCACCCGGAAAATGATAATCCATAAAATTAAATCCATAGTAAGCGATATTAACCCCGGGTGCGCTGGCATTTGATTCCTGTGCTATTTCCCATGCGTTCAACATAGCCAACAACTCGGGCTTTGCGTCGTTACTAAATACGGGTAGTTTTGTTTTCTCATTATCATCCGCTCTTCCTAAAATTTTTTTAATTCTTACTGAAAGCGTGGGGAATTTTTGTTTTATATAATGTTTGAAAATTGTGCTGAATGAATAATTCACTTTTGAGTTCCCAATATTTATTCCTAAAAAATTCCCGGCAAATGCTTTAGCCGGTGTTGTTATTGTTGCCTGATCAAAATCTATTAATGAAATGGACATATTTTCATTTACAAGAATGTTGCGCGGGACAATATCATTGTGGCATATTCCTCTTTTAGAAATCTTTATTAATATCATTACTAACTTTGGTATAATTTTAACAAGAACATCTAACGTTAATTTTAAATTTATGAGCTGAGTACCTGGTAAGTGCCTCATAAAAAGAAGTTCATACTTGCCATTATTACAATAATAAGGATGATTAGGAACTCCATTTATTCCGAAACATATCTTTAAAATTTTGAATTCTTCTTTTAGATCGTTTTGCCTTAACTGAGAGCTGACATCTTTATTAATTATTTTTGATTTAATGATTTTCCCATCATAAAAGTATACACATCTTGCAGGATCAAACTTGCTTTCATTAATTAATGATATGCCATCCAGATCTGGAAACTTTTTACAAAATTCATCTAGACTATCCATTGCTTAGCAAGTTGTTTTCAATATGATCAATTTTTTTGACAAAGAGTAATTTATTACAAACTTATTTTTCTTATTATAGGCAAACAAAATATAAAAATTTATTTGGTAATAATAGATTTATACTTAGTAATTCTGATATTTAAGTCTAAAAAATTTAGATGCTCTTCAACTATAAAATTAAATGAAAATGGATTTAGGTCAGATCATATATTCAGGTCTAATTTAAAATGAATTTTATTACCGTTATAAATACCTTCAACAGACCAGCCGAGCTCGTATATAGATGTTTAAAAGCTTCTCTAAATCAAAAAATCCTTCCGCAAAAAATTATTTTGATCGATCAAAATATTGAAGCATTACATTTGCCGGAAGATATATCTAAAGATCCAGTGCTTATAAGAACCAGAACGAATAAAAAATCAGTTTCCGCAGCAAGAAATACTCTTGTTATTCCTGAAAACATTGAGTGGATTTTTTTCTGCGATGATGATGGATATCCATGCCAGGACTATTCTGAAAAATTGGAAAAACTTATTTTGGAGAATCCGACTCTTGATATTTTTGCAGGTAGTATAGTACGTGAAGATAATAATGAATTCTATACACTGAGACACAAAAATGGCGGAAGTCTGAAAAGTTTCAGGAACACAAAAAATTTAATGGGTTCAAACTTTGTTATAAAATCAAAAGTTTTCGATGAGCTGGGAAGATTCGATGAAAATTTTGGTGCTGGTTCGCTATGGGGCAGCAGTGAAGAAACAGATTTCTGCTGGAAGGCATACTTCGCAGGAAAGAATATGGAGTTCTTCCCCGAGCTTATTGTGTATCATGTTCCTCCTTTCAATGAATCATTTAAAGATGGTTTTCATAAATCCTTTAAATATGGAGTTGGTAAAGGAGCGCTGGTTTCAAAATGGTTATTCAAAAATAGAAAGTTTAAAGTCATTTATGAGTTGTTGGAAATGCTAACAGTTCCATTCATTCAAAGTTTCAGAGGATTGGTTAAGCTGAAGTTTGGATTGATTGCTACGAATTTTGCTGCACTGACCGGAAGGATTTATGGAATGTTTAAATATCTTTTAACAGCCAAGTAAATTTATACTTTTACAATTCTTTTAGCAGAATGTTTCTGCTTCTTAAGATTTCTCAACAATCCACCCAGCCCAATTAAAATCATAAGTTTTCTAAGGAAAAACAGTACAACTCTTACCATCATTCCAAAAGAATTTTCTAAATTAAGAAAATCATTTTGTTTTAATGATTTATAACACTCTTTAATTCCATCAAATTCCTGTTCAACGGATCTGCCAGTGCCTTCCATTTTAACCATTGCTTTATCATTTAAATAAAATCCTTTATATCCTTTTCGCTCTAATCTTACAATGAAATCAAAGTCCATGGCAATTTTATAATTCTTGTTAAATAGACCAATTTGATCAAAGGCAGATTTCCTGACTATCATTGTTGGATGAAGATAAGGTAAACCTCTGCCAAGATTACAAAATGGAGGTTTCATATAAAGTTCAGTACCGATAGAGTCAATAAGAATAAGATTCGAATGAACGAAGGCAACTTCTTTATTAGTTTTAAATATCTGTTCAGATTCTTTAAGATACACGGGTTCAATTAATTCATCGCCGCTGTTGAGAAACATAACTGCGTTGCCTGAGGAATTAGTGATTCCTTTATTAAATGCATCTGCTATTCCTTCATCTTTCTCATTAATTATTTTGCCTTTATGTGAACTCAAGAAATCAATTGTGGCTTTGTTAGTTCCTCCATTAATTACAACCGATTCGATAAAATCATAATCGGGGATTGAGCTTAGTGTTCTTTTAAGCCCATTAAAATCATTATATGTAATTGTAACTATGGAAATCATTCACCTGAAATTTAGCTAAATTAAAATAGTATTTGAAGCAGGTTTATGTTGCCATTTGTAATACTAAGAGTTAATTTTTCTTATAAAATTGAAAAGGACTTTTTAATGAGTTGGCCAAAGACTGCTATCATTCACGAATGGCTTGTAAGCTACGCAGGTTCAGAAAGATGCGTTGAATCATTTACCAATATCTGGAAAAATGCAGATGTATTCGCACTTGTTGATTTTCTGAATGAAGAACAAAGAAGTATTATTCTTAAAGGGAAAAAAGCAAATACAACATTCATTCAAAAACTTCCAATGGCAAGAAAAAGACACAGATACTACCTTCCCCTTTTTCCCACTGCAATTGAAAGAATAAATCTCTCAGATTATAAATTGATAATCTCCAGCAACCACGCAGTTTCAAAAGGTATAAAGACAAATAAAAACCAGCTTCACATTAGTTATTGTCATTCACCAATGAGATACGCCTGGGATCAATCTGAGCATTATCTTACCGGAGTGAAAGGATTTTTTGCTAAAGCTTTTATGAACTATTTAAGAAGGTGGGATTTGAAATCAGCAGATAATGTAAATTTCTTTATCGCTAACTCAAATCATATTGCCGAAAAAATAAAACGAATTTATAATCGTGATTCTGCTGTCATTTATCCACCAGTCGATGTTGATAAATTTGATGCATCAGAAAAAAAAGATGATTATTATTTAATTGCTTCAAGATTTGTTCCATATAAAAAAGTTGATTTGGTAGTTGAAGCTTTTAATCAGATGCCAGACAAAAAACTTATAGTAATTGGAAGTGGACCAGAAAAAGAAAAAATAAAAAATATGGCTCGTCCTAATATCGAAATTTTACCTCATCAGCCAACCGCTCAGCTAAATGAGTTTCTTAAGAAAGCAAAAGCATTTGTTTTCGCAGCGGAAGAAGATTTTGGTATTACCGTTGTCGAAGCAATGGCTTGTGGAACTCCAGTAATCGCATTAAATAAAGGCGGAACTGCTGAATCAGTCATTAACGGTAAAACCGGAATTCTTTTTAACGAACAGAATTCTGATTCAATAAAAAATGCGGTCAAAGAATTCGAAAAAAGAATTGATAATTTTGATCTACAAGCAATCAGAAAACATTCTGAAAAGTTTAGCCGACCAATTTTTGAAAAAAACATAAGTGAATTTGTAATGGACAAACTCAGCAATTTTAATTATTGATTGTTATAATTTATTCTATGATTGTAAACCAACGATCCATATACTTCTTTAAATTATTAGGCGATTTACTTTTACTTAACTGTGCATTTGTAATTTCAGCAGTTTACTCACAATCCTGGGAAATTCTTATTGATAGATATTATATGTTTTTCCTGCTGATTGGTTTAAACCTGTTATGGATTACTACGTCAAACTACTTAAACTTTTACGATGATTTTTTCTCAAGGAACTTTCCAGTCCAGCTTACGAATATCCTAAAGAACTCGCTGATTCAGCTAATAATAACTATCATTTTTATTTTCCTGGCTAAAGAAAATTTATTTACCAGATACTTCATAGTTTATTATTTCCTTCTCCTTGTACTTTTCATCAGTGTCAGGGTAATTATCTTCCGGAAGATCCTGAAACTTTTAAGAAGAAAAGGAAAAAATGTAAGGAACCTGATTATAGTCGGCGAAGGTGAACTTGCTCAAAACTTTCAGCAAATGATACTAAGTAATCCAGATTTTGGTTATAGCTTCAAAGGATTTGTATCGGGAAGAGCTGTAAATGATCAAAACGCTTCAGAACAATTATTGGAAAATTTAGAAAAAACATTTACATCTATAAATGTAGATGAAGCTGTCATTGCTATGTCGGAAGGATCGCGAGAGTTGCTTGAACAAGTTATAAAAGCTTGTGATAAAAACGCAGTAAAAGTTCACATTGTTCCGGATTATTACAGCTTAGTCTCTAAAAGATTTCAATTAAGTTCATTCGGCGATTTTCCGATAATTACCGCAAGACGCGAACCGTTGAATGAAGTCCAGTGGAGATTAGTAAAAAGAACTTTTGACATTTTATTTTCGCTACTTGTCATCTTCCTGATTTTAAGCTGGTTGATTCCACTAATCATCTTGCTATCGTTGATCTATCATAAAGGCTCTGTTTTTTTTATACAGGAGAGAATAGGAACAAAAAACAAAAAGTTTAACTGCATCAAATTCCGTACTTTGAAATATGAAAAAGAATCAATTGAAAAATTTAATCCCGTTGTTGAAAACGATCCGCGAATAACAAAGGTTGGCAAGTTACTGCGAAAATATAATCTTGACGAACTGCCGCAATTTATTAATGTACTTTTAGGTGATATGTCCGTGGTTGGACCGAGACCACACGCAATTTCTTATGATGATCAATACGGAAAAATAGTTGATGAGATCCGACTAAGGCATAATGTTAAGCCGGGAATTACAGGATGGGCACAGATTCACGGTTTAAGAGGAGATGTAATTGATGAAGAGGAAAACCGGAAAAGAACTAAACAGAGAATTGAATATGATATATGGTATATAGAGAATTGGTCTTTCTGGCTTGACATACAGATTATTCTCCTAACCGTATGGCAAATGATTGTAGGAAAAAGCAGAGGGATCTAGATACTTTTTACCTGGTCAATATTAGAATGCAATCATTTACGAGAACAAACCATACTGCTCAACACCAAGATTCCTTGCAATAAGTGTAACCGAGACAAGAGTAATGAGCATCTCAACACCCCTGCCAAAGAAAATAGATGTTACATTACCGGAGACTTTTGTGGTTGTCTGCATTGGATTATGGATATAAACAGTTTATGTAGTAAGCTGATGAAGAAATCATGATTTATCTTGGAGTCGAGTCCCAAGTGTATGCATGCTTCTTGAACAAAAATTTAAAGAGACCTACCAGCAATGCTAAATTTGTAAATACATAATAATAGATGATGCTAAAAATTGCAATATTAATTTTTAACTTATTAAGGATGAACCCGATAAGCGCTGATAAATATAAACCTACCTGAACGTAAAATATTAATTGATACAAATCATCATAATTATATAAAAGTATATTAGTAATGAATAATATTATCAAAAGAAGTGGGACAAACCAGCGGATCACTTTGTGTGAAAAAAAAGCATACGACAGAAGGAATTTTTGGGGAATGAGAAGTTTTTTAAAGTATTTCAGAGTTTGAAAATTTGTCGCTGCAAATCGAACCTTTCTTCTGAATTCTGTAATTATTTTCTTGGATATTTCCTCTACTGCAACCGCATCAAATGCATATTTAAAATCATACCCCTGTTTCAAAACTGCTAAAGTTTGAAATAAATCGTCTGTTATCGCTTCTTCAACCGGAAATTTAGTAAATAATTTTTTCCTGATAGCATATATTCCTCCGTTTGCTGCGATGAGTGTACCTAAATTTCCTTCGAGTTTTTTTAACTGAGTTTCGTATTGCCAGTATAATCTCTCTCTATTAGTCTTATCGAAGTCATCTTTCGGTTCAACCAATATCAAACGCCCACAAATTCCGCCAATTTTTTTATCGACAAATTCTGATATTAAATTAACTAACGCATTCCTTTCAAAATTAGTATTTGCATCACTGAATACAAGCATCTCATTTTTAGCTAACTCAGCCAGATCATTTAGTACAGCTGCCTTTCCTCTCCTCAAGCTGAAAGTCTTAACTTTAATCCAATTAATTTCCTTACCCTTCTCATAAAGAATTTCATCTGTACGATCAGACGAACAATCAGAACCAATTATCACTTCTATTTTATTTATATCGTAATCCAGGTTTAAAATGTTTTCAATTCTCTCAGCGATTACTTTTTCTTCATTATAAGCCGCTATTAAAATTGAAACTGAGGGTAAATAATCGCTATTTGTTACTGAGGACTTATTGCTAAATATTTTGAATATCCTTAGCGAGAAAGGATAAATCAGATAAGCATGAAGTAAGAGTAAAACGGCAAACCAGAAAATGGCAGCAATGTATTGTTCCACTAGTATTTATAATTATTGTAAAAAGTAAGGCTAAATATATAAATCAATTTTATATTTTGATTGGAATGCATTATTAATGCGCTTTGGTAAGAAAAAATCTACGCTAAAAAAGGGCATTTAACAGCTCTTCGTCTGCTAATCTTCTTCTATGGACTATTTGATGAAAACTATATCGCAGTTTCTTTGTGGATTACCTTAGTCTCTGAAGATTTATTTCCAAAATCATTTTCGACATTTTCCCGTACAGGCTGACCTGCTTCAACTTTATGCGGTGCTAATCGAGATTTGAACTTACTTCTGTTCTCCTTACTTTCTTTGCCAAACAAATGTTTATAAAAAGTGAAGAATGCCTTCAATGTTCGCCTTAATTCCGATGGATGTTTTATTATGTTTTTAGTCTTCATTAAGAAATAGGCAGGTCTCAAATAATACTCTCTCCTGGCATAGTTACAAAAATCTACAATCTCCTGAGCTGAAAGGTCGTGCGTACCAACAACAGTATTATGTAATCCTTCAGGAGTCAGCCAATCATCCCAGGTTTTAGCAGTAATTAAATTTTCCTTTTTTGCCCATTCATAAGCTTCAGTACCAGGATACAACATTAGTGGAAAGAACTGAGCAGTATCAGTATTCATTCTTTTGGCTAGCGTGAGAGTTTCGTTCATTGTTTGAAGAGTTTCGCCTCTATTACCCATCATATAGCATGCGTGAATTAATAAACCAGCCTTTCTTGCATTTTCAGCAGCAGTGAATTGTTCTACACGAACACCTTTCTTCATCAGCTTTAGTATTTCATTGGAACCACTTTCAAATCCTACGATAACTAATCTGCAGTTAGCTTTCTTCATCCAGTGCATAGTTTCTTCATCTAAATCAGCACGAACATTACAAGTCCATGTAAGTTTATTATTTTGTGCAATTAGAAGCTTACAAATTTCAATTGTATGTTTCTTAAATACCGTATAAGTATCGTCCTCTATTGTTATTTCAACAACTTCGGGAAAATTCTCCTCAATATATTTGAATTCAGCTGCGATGCTTTGAGGCGAACGATGACGATAAGTATGTCCATAAAAGTTTTGAGGATAAACACACCAAGTACAAAGATAAGGACATCCCCTTCCGGTATAAACCATCATTTGCGGATAACGACCGGCAGCAAAAAAATAGTCTCTCGGATTGCAGAATCTTTTAAATATCTCACTAGCAAAAGGCATCGCATCTAAATCTTCCTGTGTGGCAGCAGGACGATGGCCATTTGATATTATCTCGTTAACATTTCTCCAAGTAAGCGAGTGGACATTTTCTAATGATTCCTTTCGCTCTAACCTTTCAGCCAAATCAACGATGGTGGCTTCATATTCATTTCTGGCAACTGCATCTATTAAGTTTGAATTTTCCAGTGTTTCTCTATCAACTGCTGTTACGTGGTTACCAACAAGACATATAAACACACCATCAAATTTTTTCTTTACTTCTTCAGCAAATTTTATATCACTGCTTATACTACCTGTGCTTGTTTCAATTACTGTAATCTGTGGATTGAATTTGGAAAGTCGGCCCATCGTTTCTGCAACAGAAATTGCTTCAGCAGGTGCATCAATAAGAATAATGTTATGTCCATTTCTCTCAGCGACTCCCGCTGCAAGAGCAAGCCAGATAGGATAGTAAACTGTTCCGCTTTTGGTTACAGCAGGACTTCTTGATCCCCTTGAATATTTAGGAAAAAACGGGGGATTTATGAAGGCAATATTCATTAACTAATTCTCCGATTATGATCTCGTAAATTTTGCATTTGGTGTGTCAAGATAATGCAAATATGCCAAAACCAAAACCCTTAAAAAAGAGTATTCAAGCTTTTAGCACAGTCGAGAAGATTATTTTAATAAAACCAACTTTTTCGTTTGAACAAATCCACCAGCCTTCAATTGATAGAAATATATTCCGCTTGTGAGTGTACTTCCGTCAAACTCAACTTTATGCTCACCAGCTTCTCTATATTCATTTAGTAGTTTAGCCACCTCATTACCTAATATATCAAATACCTTTAACTCTACTGCTTGACCTTGAGGAATTGAAAACGAAATTGTTGTTGTTGGGTTAAATGGATTGGGAAAGTTTTGTTCTAACTTATATTGTTTTAATTCCCCCCATTCAGATAATGGCCGGTACCACAATCCATTACCTGCTGTTCCTACAAAAATATTATTTCCGTGAATGCATATTGATCTAATATTAGAACTAGTAGGTAATCCATCGTTCTTAGCAGTCCAATTTTCTCCATTATTAGTAGAAAGATATATACCATTTGGTGTGAAAGACGGTCCATCTGCAGTCCCTGCAAAAATATTATTTCCAAATACTGCAAAGGCACCGATTACGGCATCAGATGGTAATCCATTATTTACTTCCATCCAGTCTAATCCATCATTGGTTGAACGATAAATTCCATTACCGCCAAGAAAAATATTAAAACCGTTTGTAATTAAATGAGTTGCATGAACATAATATTGTGGTAGTCCATTTTTGACGAGCTCCCAACTATCACCATTATCGTTTGAACGAAAAGCTCCAACACTGTATTCTATGGTGTATAAATAATTACCATTAGACGCAAAGCTTTGTATATCATTCCACATTGGTAAGCCATTATTAATTTCTTCCCAGTCGGTCCCCTCATCAGTTGAGCGATAAATTCCACCGGCATGATATTTATAGGTTCCTGCAAATATGATATTCTCTTTTACAAACAAAGAGTTTGTAAGCTCACCCAGGCTATAAAAAACCTGTGACCAGTTTAATCCATCATCTGTAGATCTATAAATACCATCACTTGATACAAAAACGATCTCCCCAAGTAAAACTATATCGCCAACAGTTTCCTAAATTAATCCACTATTCCTTTGTTCCCAATTCAAACCGCCATCAGTTGAAATAAAGAAACCCTTATAACGGGATCCAGCAAATATTTTTTCCCCATCACTTACTAATACCATAACTACATCATTTCCGGTACCAAATGGAGCACTTGTTTGAATCCATTGTGAAAAAGAATTATTAGAATAGAAAAATAAGGTGAGCAAAATTACAGCGAGAAAAAAATTTAACCGTTTCATATTTAATCTCCCTCTAAAATAGATTAATCTTGACACATTCTCCAATCAAAGTTATTCAACCTTACTAAAGATAATATTTTTTTAATGTATTTTGTTTCATCAATTAACAAAGTCTTATGTTCAGTTGTTGCTATTGAGCTTTTCAAATAATTCAAAAATAACCTCAAACAAAAACCTTGCAGTACAATAATCCTTAACATTAACAATCTAATAAAAATATAATGCTTCTGAAAGAAATAAAACATTCCCCTGTATCGTTCTACTAAAAGTTTATTAATAGTTTGCTTTTGCACACCCTGCTTTGTTGAATAACCGAATAAATGAATTATACTTGAATCCGGCACAAAAACAGACTTATATCCTGCCTGTTTCATCCTTAAGCTCCATTCAACCTCTTCGTTATAAAGGAAAAAAGCTTCATCAAGAAGCCCAACCTTGTCAATTGCTTCTCTTTTAACCATCATACAAGCACCCGTTACGTGATCGACTTCTTTGATACTGTTATGATCCCAATAACTCTCTAACGATTTTGCCCTAAAAATTTTCTTGAGAGGACCAGCAATCCAACTATCATAGCCAATGATGTTTTTAATAAATTCATTTGCATGAACGAATTCCTTTAACAGTGAAGGGAATGAATGTGTAGATCTCTCTATTTCACCATCAGCATTGAAAATTTTACAGCCAACAATTCCAACATCATCGTGCTTTTCAAGATACTGAATCATTGGGGGAAATGAATCATCATTTACAATCGTATCAGGGTTTAAAAGTAAAATATATCTCCCTTTAGATTCTTTAATTCCAATATTATTAGCAGCAGCAAAACCAATATTTTTTTCGTTAAAGATAAAAACAATCTCCGGGAATTGTTGTTCAACATCTTTAATACTTTCAGTGGATGCATTATCAATCACAAAAATTTCGGATGAAATATTAGTGGGGCTTTGCAAAAGCGAATGAAGACAGTTAAGAAGTACTTGTTTACTGTTATAATTAATAATAATTATTGATAGTTCCATGTCCGTTTTTTTTTGCTCTGCTGTTTCTGAGTGCAAGATAATATTTTCTACCTGCCCAAACCTTTAGATTAAATCTGCCATAATTCGAATGTTTTTCATATAAGTATTTTGCGTTTTCGTACATCCTTTTCCAGTTCTTAGTTAATGCTGAAGAATCGGATGTACGTCGTACTGAACATGTAGCTTTTTTTATATGTTCGAATTCATAAATCCGGCTCATCCTTATCCATAAATCCATATCCTCATCAGTTGTAAGATGTTCATCAAAATATCCAACAACTTCAAAACATCTGCGATGATGCATAACACAGGGTGTGAAAATGTAATCCTTGATCAACAATAAATTTCTATCAAAATCTTTTGAATATTCAATGAACTTTTTCACTGTAACATAATTATCGTTTCTTTTGTTCTGTAACTCAACAAATGCATCGGTATAAGCGAACAAAGTCCCGGAGTTTTCCAGACAAGAGTACAGAGTATTTAAGTGCTCTGGATGATACCAATCATCATCGTCTAAATATGCAATGTATTTTCCAGAAGAATTTTTTAATCCGACGTTCTTCGCATGTGAAACGCTACTTTTTATATCCGATTCATATAACTTGACATCTATTTTCTCTTTATACTTCTCAACCAAATCTGAAATTTGCATTTCACCATTATTAACAACGATAACCTCAAAGTTCTTAAAGGATTGAGTTGTCAGACTTTTAAGTGCATCATCCAAAAAATCTGGACGATTAAAGGTAGGTATTATGACACTCACCTGAATATTGTAATTAGTTTCACCAGTAATTAGTTTTATTAAACTTGAAACATTAAAAGACTTATATTTGTTTAAGTATTTATAGCATAAATCTGATGCGTTTTTTTTCAATCCTAAATAACTATTTATTTTGGCAGTAAAAAAAGTTACAAACTCTCTAGTTTCCAGTCTTCGTACAGGATATATAATTTTAAATAGTAATTTCCAAGCATAAAAAAGTAATTCTCCTGCTTGGCTCCATTTGTTATAGTAACGAATTTTATTTTCAAGTTCCTCAAGGCTTAAAGAGCTAATATATTTATCACAGTATTTATTGCGAATCTGAAATGATTCAGTAATTCCTTTTTCTTGCTCTTTATACTCCTTATTATCCTTATTTAGGGAGAGATAATAGGAACCTAAAACTTTCGGAATGTGATATATTTTATACTTAAGTGCAACTTTACATGCAAAATCATAATCTCCGGCTACTTCCATGCTTTCATCAAACCAGATATTATCCTGAAAATGCAGAGAGGATCTCCACATTGGTTGTGGACCGGTTAGACTTGCTTCCAGAAGTCTGGTGACTGAAAAATCATTCCATTTCCGAGTTTTATAATTTTTTAGCTGATTGAATTTCTCATTCGGTTGATGGGATATACATTGATCTGCATAAACCATCGCTATATCGGGATTTCTTTCAAGATATGAGGTAAGAATTTCTAAAGCATCTTTTTTAAGCCTGTCATCTGTATTAGCATTAGTTATAAATTTACCTGTCGCGATTCGGATGCCTCTATTCCAAGCTTGATAAATACTTTCTCGTTCAGAGGTTTTAATGTAATGCAGGTTGGAATTGTTTTTTAAATATGGCTCAATAATTTTTTCCTCATTTTGCGTGGAGCCACTATTTACGATTACAATTTGCAATTTGTTCGCAATAGTTTGATCGAACAGATCAACAATTCTACCCTCAATGAATTTCTCTGAATTATAAGTTGAAATTATTGCCGTAACAAGGGGACTCGAATTAGACATAACAGATTCGGCTATTTAAAAGGTCAAATACAACATACATATTTAAGGTCATTCAGAACGAAATTAAAATACGATTTCGATCAGTTTAGTTTTTTCTATTTTTAATTTCCTATTACCACTTTAAAATTATATCGGCTACTTTTTTATAAGAATTTTATTCGCAATTTTAAACAGTATACTATTACTGTCGGTAAATTTATTAATTTCTTCATTTGTAAATATTCTTAAAATACGAAATGCCCACACGGAAAAAGTGATTAAAAACAACGGTATAAGCAAAATCTTTAATATGTTAATTCCGATTATCTCCGAAAGAATTAACCCAAGAATTATATTGAGAATAAAAATTAAGATCGATTTTCCGAGTTGTCCAAAATCATCAAAGATTAAACTATTCAGATATTTTTTCTGAAAATATAATGTCAAAATGAACGAACTTAGAATCGATCCAACTCCGCTAACAACTGCTGCATAATAGCCAAGCCATGGTAAGGTTAGAAAGAAAAGACAAGTATTAACTATAACATTTAGCAACTGTATTATAATAGTTTTTTCAGGGTACCCTTTGGCCATTAAGAATTGATAAGCCGGTATTACGATAATGGCCACCAAATAAGCACTGGTAATAAAGATCATTGTCGTAGATATAATATCCACATTTGTACCAATCCAAACACTGACAAATGGCGTCGAAATGAAAATAAAGGTTATCATTACAGGGATCATTAAAAATACGGTTTTCTGTTCTACTGTATGAATTAGATTTTTGATTAAATTTATATCATTAACTTTTGAGATAAAAGGAAAGAGAGGGTAAAAGACTCTGCTTATAAGATTCCAAATCTGATTTTTCACTCTCACAGCTATATCAAAGAAAGCAACTTCATTCAATCCAACAAAGTGGCTAATAAGAAGTTTTGTGATCGGTTCATGAAAAAAACTTATCGCACCACTTATATAAAGTTTAACACCATAGGAAAGCTGTTTCTTTAAAGTATTTAAGAAATTATTTTTTAAACCATTAATTCTAAAACTGCCCCAAGATCTCTTAAATAAGATGTAAACAAAAACAAACCAGATTAATGTGGCGGTTAAGATACTATAACTGATTGAAGTAAAGCTTGGAAATTGAAATAATGATAATAGAATTAATCCCCAGTAAAGAAAGTTATATAGAATAAGTGCGAAATTATTTAAGTATACTTTTTGCTGAGCATCCAAAACAGCACTGAAGATTTGTCCTAACAGCAGGAAACAATTTGAAATAATTATATAATTAAAAAGGGTTGTTGTTTCAGGCGTAATATAGATTCGTTCGATATTGAAAAGATTAATGAGAAATATATCGTTAAAAAAAATCGTAAGAGCAGAAATAGGAATTAGAATAAGAGAAAGCATTATAAAACTAACAGCGATATCATAATTCGATTGAATTGATTTGCCCTGTTCTGCTACATACTTTATTAGTGAAGTGTTTAACCCTAAATTCACAAATACGTTCAGATTATTAAATAATAATAATAAAGAGAAAATACTATATGAATGTAAACCTAGTTTATCGATGAATATGGGGATGGTTATAAAAATAAGGATTGTATTTACTATAATCTGAATCGTTCCGGATAATGATCCCAGAAGTAGCTGATTCTTCATGACATTTTAATATTCAAATCATACTTATCGATATGATAGTCCTTTAAACATATCAGTTCACTGGCCTCTGCATTCTCCAAATCGATTTTAATAAGATTCTCTCCTTTGATTACAAAAACACTATAGGATAAATCACGCAACAGGCGAACAAAATCGTTTTTAGTATATAAAAGACCCTCTAAAATTTTTTTATTAAACTCACACATGATTATAGGAGCTGTTTCAGATTTTAAAATATTTTCTGCTCCCTTTAATACTAAATAATCTGTACCTTCAGCATCGACTTTCAGGATATCAATTTTTTTAATCTTATGCTCTGAACAAAAATCATCAATACGAATACATTCAATGTCAATTACTTTCTGAACTGCTTTCATAGGAGAACTATTAAGAGAATTGTATGCGTCATCTTCACATAAATAAAATTGTTTTGTACCGGCAGAATTGGTAGCAGCTTGCTTAAAAACTTCAACATTCTTTATGTTATTTAATTCAAGATTTTCCATCAAGCGTTTATACGCCCAATCTGAAGGTTCGAAAGAATAAACTTTACCACCGTGTCTCATATGCTTGCTGGCAAGTAAAGAATAGATACCGATATTAGCGCCTATATCAAAAAATGTTTGACAATCTTTTAACAAAGATTTCAATAAAACTAAATTACCAACCTCAAACTCTCCCCAGTAAAAATGTTTATCAACATCTCTAGACACATCCAATTTTATTTTGAATCCATATTTAGTTTTTTTAACAAACTCTTTTTTAAAGATTAAATCTCTCAAAATTTTCTTAGATTTTCTTTGTATTCTATAGCTAATCTTCATATAACTAATTTATTTGCATACGATTTAAGTTCAGCATTTTTCTATTAGCAATCGACATACCCAGGAGAAATCCCCAAAGAATTATTCCATGACCCCACAACCAGGCATCAGTTATAATCATTGAAAAAAAGGTATAGACGGTAAGCCATAAAATGATCTCGGAATAAAATAACTCTTGATCGGACTTACTATTCCGATAATTTTTAATTGAATACCATATTGTTGTAGTTAAAAACAGCATAAAACCAATAAATCCAAATATGCCACTCTCTGTAAGAATAGCTAAAAAAGTCTCGTGAGGTGTAAGTTCTTCAACAAACGTCTCATACAGAAATGGATCCAAAGTCGAATATTTTTCGGAAATAAATGGGAATCCATAAATACCAACTCCTATTATTGGACTGGATATAAAAGCATCCCAGGCAATAGACCAAATAAAGTATCTTGTAACTAAAGAATTAATTTGAAGGGTTTGTCTCATTGGATCATCAGTCTGCTCCATCTTTTTTATCTCTACTCTTTCAAAATAACCCTTATTCACGTCCCTAATGATAAAAGTGAAAACAAGGATGGTAGCAACTACAAACACAAAAGCTAAAGATATTTTGAGTCGGCTAATATTATATCTTTTATTCTTTATAAATAAGTGTATAAAGATTAAGAGAAGAGTTACTCCGGTTACTAACCAAATACTTCTGGTTTGAGTAAAAATCAGTGCTAACGAGAATGTTGAGAATGCAAATAATATTAACAGTCGCCTACTTTTATTGATCATTAAATAAAGAAATGATATTATTATTGAATAGCCCACATAATCAACATACATAATACCTGAAAATCCGAATACTCGATTACCCGTCAATAGTGCAATAAAAATAACGTACAAGCCATTAAGTATTGAAACAGTTAAAAATAAAATTAAAAAATATCTAATTTGTTTATAGTCACTAATATGCAAGCCAACAATTGAAAAAATCATTACAAAAAAAAGGAGATGCAACGAAAGTGGAAGTGCTTCAGGTATATCCGTAATAATATTATAGTAGGAAGGAAGTAATGAAATAATGAATATTATAAAATAAAAATAGATCTTATTATTTATTTCTATAAACTCAAATCTATGCGTCAACAGAAATGATAATACAACAAAAGCCACAAGCAATTCAGAGATAGAAAAGTAAAAAAAGTTAATGTTGATAAATAACGAGATAATAAGAATGCTTAATGTCAATTTAAAATCAAGAATGATGAAGAGGCAGATCGGGATTGAAATGAGTAATATATAATAACGTGTTGAAATCTCTGAAAGTGGCAAAGATAAGACAATGAAAAGTGTAAGGAATAAAGTTAATGAGAAGAGTAGAAATAGATTTTTTGGTTGAAGCGCTAAAGCCTTATTTTCTATAAGAACTTGCAATATGATTATCTTCGCTTAAAAATATTGAAATTTGATACTATATAAGCAACTTTAGGGTTGTTTGAATTAATAATTATTTCTTTAAAAATTAGAACTGTCGCTACAAGTAGTAATACTATTAATGTAATAATAGAACCAATCAAAAGCCGAGGCGGATAAGCTTTTTTCTCCGGAACGACTCCGTAATCAATGACCTGCAAAACAGGGATGTTCTTTTGCTCTTCAAGTTTGGACTGCTCATATATTGGGACTATAAATTCCAGAATGGCGGTATATATTTCAATATCCCGGTATAATCTTAAAAAATTTTTCATATTTTCAGGTAATGAATTAAGTGCCAACAAAAAGCTTTCATCATTTTTATTTCGCTTTAAACTATTAAATTCCGATTCCATCAAACTTATTTCGCTTCTTAACATTTCTGCCTGAGGAGATTCTTTTTCATACATATTTTCTAATATTTCCAATTCAATCTTTTTCATGGAGATTTTGGTCTCTAATTCAGTGTAAGCACCAGCAATCAATTTAAGTTGCTCTTTTGCTTCATACAATCCTGTACTTTCTTGAAATCGTTGCAGAGAATCCTCAACAATTCTCAAATTTTCTTTTAGCTCAGAGTAACGATTCTCTAAAAAAATCCTATTTTCCCTAGACTTGGTAACATTTAATTCAATTACTTTGCGATTTAGAATCTCCAAAAGATAATTTACTATATCGGCTGATTTTTCTCTGGTCTTTGCTCGCACAGTAATCTCAAAAGCATCTTCATCTGTAACTTCGGCTTCAATTTTCTTTGATATTAGCTTTACTGCCTTTTCCATACTTTCCAGATTATAATCAGCCATTAAACTAAATCTCTTAATTACGTTTTCCAGATTAGAACGACTATAAATGATAGTTAGATAAAGATCGGTACTTTGTGATTTTGAACTTCCACCGAGCCCTAAAGGAAGGTCCTTAAGATTTTTCATAATTCCTGTTATACTTCCTGATGGTGAGGAATCATCCGAAGGAATGATTAAAGCTTTGGATTCAAATTCTTCATCTATAACAAAGTAGATTACCAAATAAGATATTACAAAAGTGGAGATAATTAAAATCAATAAAAATTTCTTCCATTTTGTAATAACAACTAAAAGATCCAGAAAGTCCAGTCCTTTATATTCTGCCATTTATTAAATATTTCCCTTTTGATTAACGATGAAAAAAGTTACTTTTTCATCTGAAATGAAAACATCATGATTATAGAATATTCCTTCGAAAAATAACTATATTTTGCTTCATTGCTTGTACGAAATTCATTTTATGAATATGATCAAAGGCGTTTGATATTAACAAAAGATTATTTATTTTTGAATCGAATTTTAATAATAAAGTAAAAAACTACACAATTATAGATAATTTGCTACTTTAATAAAAAACGTTTATTAGGAACTTTTATTACCAGAGTAGCAGATTTACGCCGATTTTAGGGAATAGCTCTGGTCGGTTTTTTAGTTTTAAATTAAAAGGAACAAAATTCGGAGGAATTATTCTAAACATTCGATACTGTAACAATGCGGCGACAATTATAAACAAAAAGAAAGGAAAGCTGAGATGAATCAAATAAAAGCAAAAATAGACAATCCTCTGTCTGAATTAATCAGTGACGAAATCTTTGAACTGTTAGAAGCTCATGGACTTATTGACGAGAAAGCAGTTCGCGATTATCAGATTCGTAAAAAATTCAAAAGCCTGAGGGCTGGTAAAATAAGTGCCGGTGATGCAATTGATGCAATTCGCGAAGAATATCCGTATCTTCAGTTTGATACAATCAGGAAAATTGTTTATCAAATAAGTAAATAATAAATACTTGACAAATAGCACTTATCATTTATATATTTCAAACGACTCTTTCAAAGGGTTCTCCCCTGCCCTTTGATGTAACAGAGTCGAGCCCAGTGGTCCCCCATCGCTGGGCTTTTTATTTTTTTAATAAGGAGTAATTATGGCAACGAAGATTAAAAAGAAAACTATCAAGCAAGCAAAGAAAACTTCAGTTTCCCCATTCAGCATATACTGGCAGAAAAAGAATTATTACCTTCTCGCTTTAGGTTTACTTGTCACGATTGCTGGGTTTTATTTTATGACTATCGGACCGTGGGATAGTTTTTCTTCATTGGTGATTTCGCCGATATTACTTTTCACCGCTTATGTGATCATATTTCCTTTATCCATTTTTTTAAGAAAGAAATCAGAAAAAGAAAAAGTTCAAGATACTGAAAATGATCCTGGCAAAAGTTAAAGGAAACCTGGTTTCAACTCAGAAAAATTCTTACCTTGTCGGACATAAATTATTACTTGTTCATCCGATTGATCTGAACGATAACTACATCGGCAAAAACGATGTCGTGGCTATTGATGTTGCTGATGCCGGAATTGGTGATACTGTTTTACTTGTCCAGGAAGGGAAAGCTGTTCAGCAAATTCTTGGACACAAAAATGCACCGGTTCATTCAATAGTTGTTGCAGTGGTTGATTCAATTGATGTGAACGAAAAGTACACTTCTAAAAAGTAATATTTCTATAAAGTGAGTAAATTAAATTTTGAACAGCTAACTGACCTGTTTCTTCTTTTATCGATTGATGGAATCGGGCCAGGGAAAATCCGCAATCTTCTCGCCAAATTCAGAAGCACAAAAAATATTCTCACCGCAGATTATCAGTCTTTGATGAATGTTGAGGGAATCAGCACTAATCTTGCAAAAAGAATCCGGAAAGCTCCTCACGAAAGAGAAGACATCGAGAAGTTCACCGAGAAGGAATTAAAGAAATTAGAAAAGCTCGGTGGTAAGATTATCACGATTTGGGATCCGGAATATCCACCTCTTCTTAAAAAGATTTATGACCCTCCAATACTTTTTTATATTCTTGGAGAATTAGCTGAAAGTGATCAGTATTCAATCGCTGTAGTTGGAACCCGCCAACCAACTAATTATGGTAAAGTTCAGGCAGAAAAAATTTCGATGGATTTATCAAAACAGGGAATAACAATTATCAGCGGAATGGCGAGGGGAATTGATTCGATCGCTCACAATGCTGCAATAAAATCTGGTGGAAGAACTATTGCTGTTGTCGGCAGTGGATTAGATGTAATTTATCCCGCGGAAAATAGAAAACTCTTCGAGATGATTTCCAAAAATGGTGCTATCATAAGTGAGTTTTCTCTTGGTACTAAACCGGACGCACAAAATTTTCCAAGACGAAACAGAATTATTTCCGGTTTGAGTTTGGGAGTGATTGTTATTGAAACAGCAACTTCCGGAGGTGCAATGCAGACTGCAGCATTTGCACTTGATCAGAACAGAGAAGTTTTTGCTTTGCCGGGAAATGTCGGAGCGAGACTGTCAGAAGGGACCAATTTATTAATTCAAAAATCTGAAGCCGAGTTGATCACATCTGCGGATGATGTTATAAATGAACTTGAACTCAAACTAAAACCTGTCCTTGGCAAGAACATTCCGAAGCAGCAGGTTGATCTTAGTTTATTTGAGGAAAAATTAATTAATGTGCTAACCTCTGAACCGCTTCAGATAGATAAGATTGCTACTTTGGCAAATATGACTACCTCAGAATGCCTTGTTAATCTGTTATCACTTGAGTTTAAAGGATTGGTTAAGCAGCTGCCGGGGAAAATGTTTGCGTTACTTTAATTACAAGATTGCAAGATTACAAAATTGGTTCGATAATAATCTTGTAATCTTTCAATATTGAAATTTTGCAATTGGATTTACTAATACTTCTTCTTCCCTTTCCATAAAGTCTTCAATCGCTCTTTTAAATTCTTTTCTTGTCCATTATCAGTTGGAAAATAAAACTGTTTCCCTTCCATCTCTTCCGGGAAATATTTTTCAATCAAAAAATTATTTCCGTAATCGTGGGGGTATTTGTACTTTTCACCGTAACCAAGTTCTTTCATCAACTTGGTCGGTGCATTGCGAAGATGAATTGGCACCGGATACATTGGTTGAGTTTTAACTTCCTGTTCAGCTTTTGAAATTCCCATATACGAA
>DATIJX010000225.1:0-23817 GCA_035478175.1 Ignavibacteriaceae bacterium | reverse complement strand
TATGAGCTTTGTTTTTATTCTCACAAACTTGCGGCAAATTTTGTCGAATGGGAGAAAAAGTATAAAGATGATCCGTTGAAGACAGATGCTTATGAGAGAGCTTCAAGGCTTGCAGAATTATTAAAACATATTACACCGGTTGAAGACGATTCTCCCGTTCCGCACGACTCAGTTCTTAGGGAGTTTATTGGCGGAAGCAGTATTGTACATTAAGAAATAAATATTGTTAAGTCTCTCAAGTGGTCGTAATTTTGTAGAGCAAAAAAAACTATTTTGAATAACCCGGGGATTATATTATGAAAACCTCAATTTCAATTCTAAGCTTCATTTTCGTCTTCTTATTTCTTTCATCAATTACGGCACAGGATCAACAGAACACCGGAGTCTTTGTTGAACCAAAAGACGGCTACTACCAGAATGAAATTCTTAAAGGCATAAAAGAATTTAACGAGCCTGAAAAAGAAAAAAAGAAAGAATTCAAACTTGATTTTTCCGGAATGGATCTTCCAAAATCCAAAGATGAGTTTACAAGCTACTGGCATAACGAACCCGTTTCGCAGGGAAGAACAGGCAGCTGCTGGTGCTTTTCAACAACTTCATTTTTTGAATCGGAAGTTTACAGGCTGCAGAAAAAACAGGTAAAGCTTTCAGAAATGTTCACTGTTTACTGGGAGTATATCGAGAAAGCAAAGCGATATATAAAAGAAAGAGGCAACTCTGCTTTTGAAGAAGGTTCAGAAGCGAATGCAGTTCCAAGAATGTGGAAAATGTATGGTGTTGTTCCTGCTGAAGCTTATACAGGAATGCTTCCCGGACAAAAATTTCACGATCACGAAGCAATGCACAAGGAAATGAAAACCTACCTTGAAAATGTAAAATCCACTCACGCCTGGAATGAAGAGGAAGCAATAAAAGTAATAAAATCCATCCTGAACCATTATATGGGTGAACCGCCGGCAGAGTTTCATTTTGAAAGTAAAAAATACTCGCCAAAAGAATTTTTAAATAATTATCTTCAGCTGAAGCTCGATGATTATGTTGACATTCTTTCATATATGCAGCAGCCATATTACAAGCAGGTTGAATATGAAGTCCCTGATAACTGGTGGCACAGTAAAGATTATTATAACGTTCCATTGAATGTTTTTATGGAAGCTCTTAAGTATGCCATCAGGAATGGTTACACGATGTCAATCGGCGGCGATGTATCAGAAGCCGGTTACGATTCGTGGCATAAAGTGGGAGTAATTCCAACATTCGATATTCCTTCAGAATACATTGATGAGAATGCCAGACAATTCCGGTTCAGCAATGAAACAACAACTGATGATCACGGAATTCATATTGTTGGCTATATGGAAAAAGACGGTATGGATTGGTACTTAATTAAAGATTCCGGTGCGGGTTCAAGAAATACAGGCGACCAGGGTTATTATTATTATCACGAAGATTATGTTAAGCTGAAGATGATGGATTTTATAATACATAAAGATGCGGTTGAGAATATATTGAAGAAGTTTAAAGAGCAGAACGAGTAGCGGAGGCCCCTCTCCGGCTCTCCCCGAAGGGGAGAGTGGTAATTTAATTAATTGCCCCGACCTTCAGGTCGGGGAAAAAGAATGAAAAAAATATCAGGCTTTAGCCCAAAGATATTTGGTTAAAACCAAAGCTGTTTATTTATTTACTATCCACGAGCTAAAGCTCGTGGCTATTCAAATCAATTCAAATTCTCCAAAATCTCTTTTAGCTTCCTCAGATTCTCCTGCCAGTCTCTTTGCTTTGTTCTTTCCTTTTCAACAACATCTGAAGGTGCACCGCTGACAAACTTTTCATTTGATAATTTCTTTTCTATTCCAGCAAGAGACCCTTCAAGTCGTGTTATTTCTTTTTGCAAACGCTGCCTTTCAACATCGAGATCAATTAATCCTTCAAGCGGAACGTATATTTCAGAAGATTGAACGACAGCAGCCGCACTTGCTGTCGGGATTGAAATATTTAAACCTACTTTTATTTCTTCCCCCTTCGCAAGTTTATTTATGTAATCGATTTGCCGTTCACCAACTTCACTTGATTTCAATAAAATATTTATTTTCTTTGATGGTGGAATATTCATTTCACCACGGATATTTCTGATTGCAGTAACGATATCCACAACCACTTTCATTTCCCTATCAGCCTGCAGATTTATCAATTCCTTCTTCACCTTCGGAAATTCTGATGTTGAAATACTCTCTCCATCTTTTCTCTCCTTAGTCAACTGCCAGATCTCTTCAGTAACAAACGGCATAAAAGGATGAACCATCTTCAGCATATTTTCAAAGATTGAAAGAGCTCGTGTCAGCACAGCAGATTTTATTTCATCGTTATCACCATATAATCTGTTCTTGATCATTTCTACATACCAGTCGCAGAAGTCATTCCACACGAAAGAGTAAATTATCTTTGTTGCATTGTTTATTTCAAAGTTGTCCATTGCATTGTTGAACTCAGCAAGTGTTTCATTGAATCGTGATATTATCCACTCATCTGCAAAATCTATGTGAGCATCTTTCAGTTTATCATCTACTTGAATGTTCTCAGCATTCATCAACAAAAATCTTCCTGCATTCCAGATTTTGTTAGCGAAGTTTCGTCCGAAATCACATTTGTCAGCAGAGAAAAGTACATCCTGTCCAAGAGGTGCAAGGTAAAGAACCGTAAACCGCAAAGCATCAGCACCATATTCTTTAATTACATCGAGAGGATCGGGAGAGTTGCCAAGCGACTTGCTCATCTTTCTTCCCTGCAGATCGCGGATAACACTTGTAAAATAAACGTGACTGAAAGGAATGTCTTTCATAAAATGCATCCCGGACATAATCATTCTCGCAACCCAGAAGAAAATTATATCGGGTGCAGTTACAAGAATTGATGTCGGGTAATAATATTTTCTTTCTTTTTCCGTTCTGAAAATTGCGTGTGCCCAAATCCAGCTTGATGCCCACGTATCAAGCACATCATCATCCTGAGTATAATTATAAATATCTTTTGGAGGATCGATTTCGCAGTAAATTTCTTTGGTTTGCTTGTGATACCAAACCGGTATTCTGTGTCCCCACCAAAGCTGACGTGATATGCACCAGTCGCTTATGTTTTCCATCCAGTGGAAATAAGTTTTTTCCCAATGTGCAGGATAGAATTTAACTTTTCCATCTTTTACAACATCGAGTGCCGGTTTTGCAAGTTCGGACATCTTCATAAACCACTGCTCTGAGAGATACGGTTCAATCGGAACAGCACCTCTTTCTGAGTAACCGACTTTATTCTGGTAATCTTCTATCTTTTCTATCAAACCATTTTGCTCAAACCATTCAACTACTTTCTTTCTTGCTTCGAAGCGATCAATTCCTTGCAGCCAATCGGGAACATTTTTGTTTGTTGTTGCATCGGGATTAAATATGTTTACAATTTCCAGATTGTGCCGCTGACCCATTCCATAATCGTTTACATCGTGTGCAGGAGTAACTTTAACTGCACCTGTTCCAAATTCCATATCAACATAATCATCTGCAAAAATCGGAATCTCTCTTCCAACAATCGGCAGCTTAACTTTTTTGCCGATGAGATCTTTGTATCGTTCATCATTCGGATTTACTGCAACTCCTGTATCGCCGAGTATTGTTTCCGGTCGAGTTGTTGCAACAACGATGTATCTGTCACTTCCAACAACCGGATAACGGAAGTGCCAAAGCTTTCCGTTAACAGTTCTATAAAGAACTTCTTCATCTGAAATCGCCGACTTGTTTGCAGGATCCCAGTTAACCATCCTGTAGCCGCGGTATATTTTTCCTTCCTTGTAAAGATCAACGAAAGCTTTTATCACTTCGCGGTAGTAGTCGTCATCCATTGTGAAGCGTTCACATCGCCAGTCGCAGCTAACGCCAAGCTTCTTCAACTGCTGAATGATTATTCCGCCGTATTCTTTTCTCCACTCCTGGCAATGCTTAAGAAATTCTTCGCGACCGATTTTATACTTATCAATTCCCTTCTCTTCAAGGAACTTTGTTACTTTTGTTTCTGTAGCGATTGATGCGTGGTCTGTTCCCGGAACCCAGCAGGAGTTAAAGCCCTGCATTCTTTTCAGCCGGATGTAAACATCCTGGATTGTGTTGTTGAGGATGTGTCCCATCGTAAGCATTCCGGTAATATTCGGCGGTGGAATTGCAATTGTGAACGGCGGTTTGTCATTCGGCTCTGAGTGAAAGAGTCCGTTATCGAGCCAGTATTTGTACCATTTATCCTCTGTATTTGAAGGATCGTATGCTTTGGGGATTTCTCTTTTATTGTCTGTCATTAATCTTCTGATTTATCAATTATAGGGTGCAAATATAAGGATTTTCGGGATGTGGGATTCTGTCACACTGAGCTTGTCGAAGTGTGACTAGAACAAATGATTATTATTAAATTGAACTAGAGAATTTTTCAGAAAGGATAAATGAGCACACCAACCGTTGAAGATGTAGCAAGGATAGCCGGAATTAGCGATCCGGTTATCCGCAATCTTAATATCACTCAAGGATATTATGAGCTTTCGCAGGCGATGTCAAAATACACAAATGGAAATCCGAACTGGTGCACGTTTGCAGTATGGGCTTCAAAGCAGGCTGGACAATCAATCCGCAAAGAAGATTTATCCCGCACATTCGAACAGCTATTTCACAACTCACCTGAAATTACTGTACTGCTGAACACACTTTCACAGCACTCAGATGTAATTAAAAATCTTCCGGAGGTAAAATCCATCACGGGGTTCTTTTTGAAAATTATAAATCCTGATGCAGTATTTACACATTCCGCTGAGGCGGTTGCAACGGGAAACAGGATAGTGTTCTCAGAGATCGGCGGAGAGTTTGCACGCTTTCTTTCTTTCTTCAAAGAAGAAAAAGATTTTACAGAAGAAAATATTTCTAAGTTCTGCTCTGCATTCAAACCCGGCAATCCACCAGACGGACAACAAATGCTGAAGGATGCTTTCACATCTTACTTCGAAGCGAGAAAACAATCAGATGTAAAATTAAAAGCAGAGATGATACTTTATTCAAATCTGCTCATCGGTTACCACGAGCAGACACGGCTCCAGCCGCAGATTGTGGAAGCGCTCAATGCAGCATTCTCGAATGAAGATGAATTAAGAAGTAAACTTCTGAAAGAATTGCTTCCCGGTTTCTGGCTGCGAATTCGCTATTACATTTTCCGCCTTTGGCGAGATCTCGCTTTGCGGACAAAACTACTGCAACGTAAAATGCCTCTCGATGAAGCGATTGATCAACTGCTGGAATTAGCAAAGCAAAAAATGCGTGAAGTTATCACGGATTGTATGATGACTCTGCGAATTCCCACCGATGAATTATTAAAGCTCGGTGAAGACCTGAGGAGAAAGTTTCCAGAAAGATTAGAACACATATCAACTCCAACATTAAAAGAACTTCTAAATAAAATTGATCCGACTCCAGACAGCCTTAAAGAAAGCGGCGCAAAGGATTGGGGAGGTTTATCAGACAGAATTCATTTCATTGCTGATCTATTCCGTGCGTATTTTGGGCATCAACCACTTTACAGTCAACCGTTCAAAGCTGAACAGGTAAAAGTTTTGAAGGCAGGCAACAACCAAGTGGCGAGCTTTAGAACCTTTGGTTGGTGAAACCATTAATATTTACCGCTATGGCAGTAATTAGTGATCATTTTAACATAGTTTTCCAATTATTTAACAAAAACATAATATTTTACTGTCATAACAGTAATTTCTCTTGCTTTTAATGTTTATGAACGGTATATTTGTCACAAACATAATAATTTACTGCTATAGAAGGATAAAAGATGAATATTGACCAGATTTCTGAAATAATCAAACTGCATCGAAAGAAAAGCGGTTTGACTCAAAAGGGGTTGGCTGACTTAGCTGGTGTTGGGAAAACAGTTATCTACGATATAGAAAAAGGAAAAGAAACAATTCAACTTGACACGATAAAAAAAATTCTTTCGGTGCTTAACATCAGAATAAAATTTGAAAGTCCCTTAATGGAATTATTGGAGAACAACAGTGAGAAAAGCTAAAGTATATAATTTCGGAATACCAGCCGGGGAATTAATTGAATTTGAAAAAGGAAAAAAATATAAATTCATTTACCTCGAAAACTATAATGGTTCTCCGGTTTCGTTAACGATGCCTGTTAAACAAAAAGAATTTGAGTTTGATGAATTCCCTCCTTTCTTTGATGGACTGTTGCCCGAAGGTGTGCAGCTTGAAGCACTAATCCGTCAAATGAAAATTGATAAGAGTGATTTCTTCTCACAGCTTGTCCATGTTGGAAAAGATCTGATAGGTTCTGTAACTGTAGAGGAGATTAAAGAGTGAATACTTGTCCAATAACTTACGAACCGTGTGGTGATAAGAAATATTCCGAGAAGGGTTTTAAACTACTTTCGAGAAACTTAACACGTCTTGAAGATTTTCCTTACACACAGGAAGAGCAATTACGAGAAGCAGCAGCAAGAGCACCGAAGATGTCGATACAGGGTGTTCAGCCAAAACTTAGTGCGAAGCTAAAAGTAACGGAAGGTGTTTTTGAAGTTACAGACCGAGGCGGTGAGTTTATTCTGAAACCGCAAAACGCACTCTATCCAGAATTACCAGAGAACGAAGATCTGACAATGCGTCTTGCGGAAGAGATCGATCTGGAAATACCTTTGCATGGATTAATCTATTCGAAAGATCAAAAACTGACATACTTCATAAAAAGGTTTGACCGCTATGGTAAAGGTAATAAATATGGAGTGGAAGATTTCGCTCAGCTTGCAGGAAAAAGCCGTGATACAAAATACGATTACAGCATGGAAAAGGTGGCAGGTATAATTGATAACTTTTGCACATTTCCTGCAATCGAAAAAATAAAATTATTCAAGCTCACGATTTTCAATTTTCTAACAGGCAACGAAGATCAGCACTTGAAAAATTTTTCATTGATAACAATAGATAATAAAGTTACATTATCTCCTTTTTATGATTTGATCAATACAACAATATCAATGAAAAATCCTGCAGAAGAAATCGCTTTGCCATTGAAGGGGAAGAAGAGCAAATTAAACAGAAACATATTGGTCGAATATTGGGGAAAAGAAAGATTAGGCTTGAATGAATTGGTTAGCAATCAGGCACTTAATTCAATTAATGAAAAATTTGTACAATGGGATGAACTAATCAACAAAAGCTTCTTATCTAATGAGATGAAAGAAAAATACATTGCTCTGCTGGAAGAAAGACGAAGAGTGATTTGGTGAGGGATTAATTCTAGAGATTGCTTTCCGCCAGAGGCGGACAGGCATCCCGACTCCGTCGGGATCGCAATGACAGGCGGAGATCAATCTTCAATCAAATAAAGATAATTCGGAATTTTAATTTGTATGCCGTGGTAATAGCCTTGCAAATCTGACCATTGATCACCAACCGTCCCAGCGATATCGTATCCCTGTTTAGTTAACCAGACTCTCTTACCGCTTTTAAAGTCTTTCGCTTTCATTTTCGTTTCATCGCCTATCTGTGTAATTAAAGTATCAAATACAGTGTATCCTTCTTTCACCAGATTTTGATACGTGACTTCATACTCGTAAAAGTTCCTGCCGGTTAGGAAAATTATTTTTGCGCCTTTGGATAAAAGAAACTCATACAGTTCTTTCACCTGTTTGATTGCAGGGGCTTTCAATTCCGCATTCCATTGCTTGTTCATTTCATACACATACCCGAAGCCCATTTGTTTGGCTAATCCATAATTGTTAAGTGCGGTTTCATCAATATCAAAAATAACAACTGATCCGCCTTTGGCGGACTCTTTGAATTCAACTTTTTCAAATTCTTTTTTTGCATCTGTAATTACTTTGTTCAGCTCTTCATCATATTTGCCTGATTCGTAGTATTGCTTTACTTCATTCCGGGCAACTGTGAGATTAACGGGTTTTTCGTTCTTATCGCAAGCGAAAAAAAGAATAAGAGAAAGAGTAATGTATAATATTGACCAGATGTTAAAATTAAACTTCAAATAGTTCTCTATTCAGTTTTGATTGGCGAATTATTGACTGGAGTGTACCTATTTTTAATTCAGAGTGATTGGGGACAGGAACAGTAATTGTAGTTTCCCCTATCTTCTTTTGCATTACAATATGACTTCCTTTTTGTCTTACCATTTGAAAACCGTTCTGCTCTAAAATCTTCCAAACATCTTTGCCTGACAGAACTTTCAGTTTACCCAACTGTTACCTCAAGTTGAGTGACAAAAAACTCAGAATGTAATCTTTCCTGAACTTCGGATGGATCTGCTGATTCCAAAAACAACTCGATCGCTTCTTTAAGGTTTGTACTGGCTTCTTCAACAGAATTTCCCTGACTGGCAATATCAAGTTCGGGACACAAGGCAACATACATATTGTCTTCTTTTTCAATTATTGCTGTAAAGTTCCTTTTATTTTTCATAATTCATTTCCCTTCATATTTCCCGCAAAAATAGATATTGAACAGCTTTGAAACAATTGAAATGAGATTGTTATTATTACTTACCAAAGAAAAATATTAACGGTCGTTCAAGCCGTTTTGCCCATTCGGTTTCATTGTGTTCTGCACCGCGTGCATAGAAGTAATCAACATCTGTTCCTATAACATAACCCATCTGTGTTAATTTGCAGAACATCTTTTGACCACGAATCAAACCGTCCTCACCGTGATCAATATAAATTTTAATATGCTTTTTGTGCCCGGTATACTCATCAAGCATCTTGAAAACTTTATCATCGTTATAATAAAAAGAGCTCGACAAACATCCTGCCATTGAAAAAACTTCGGGATGTTTCCACGCAGCGAGGAGAGATGCTAATCCTCCCATAGACGAACCCATAATAGCTGTGTTCTTGCTATCTGTAAGTGTTCTGTATTTTGAATCTACAAATGGTTTCAACTCTTCAATTAAAAATTTCCGATACCTTTCACCTTTTTCACAATCACTATATTCTTCAAGCCGGTCTTCAGTATTATTAATTCCAACAAGTATAACTTCTTTTATCTTAAATTCTTTTATAAGTCGCGTTAGGGTTTCATCAACCTGCCAGTCTCTTCCGGCGTAAGAAGTTTTTGGATCAATCAGATTTTGTCCATCGTGCATATAAAGAACCGGAAAACTTTTAGAAGGATTCAAATCATATCCGGGTGGAAGCCATACAAAAAAGTCGCGCTTTCTATCCATTATCCGGGAATAAATCTCAGGATGGAAATCAACATTACCAATTACCGCCAGGGTATCTGTTCTCTTTTTCTTGCGAAACTTTCTTTTTCTTTTAAAGAGTGCCATTTGATTTACGGTTCAGTAATTCTTAATAAATAAGGCTTTAAAATAACTATCACTGCCCTATTATTGAAGGAGTTTATGTCTGGAAAATCGATCTTTATAAATGAAAAATGTGTTTTTAAGCAAACTAAATTTATGGATTATTAGTCCAATTTTGTGGATTTTAGAGGTGTAGTTTATAAAACATTTTCACAACCGGAAGATTTATGGCAATCATCAGACCTTTCAAAGCACTAAGACCTACAATAGAAAAAGCACAACTTGTTGCTAGCGTACCTTACGATGTAGTTAACCGGGAAGAAGCTGCACACTTTGCCGAAGGAAACCTGTTAAGTTATCTTCATATCACAAGATCGGAAATAGATCTGCCCGATGTTAAAGATGTTTACTCGAAGGAAGTTTACCTTAAGGCTAAAGAAAATCTTAACAGGATAATTAAAGAAGCTCCGCTAAAAATTGATGACAAGCCATCGTTTTATCTTTACAGGTTGATAATGGATGGAAGAGCACAAACCGGAATTTGTGCAACTTTTTCTGTTGATGATTATGACAACGATGTAATACTAAAGCACGAGAAAACCAGAAAAGTAAAAGAGGATGACAGAACAAATCACATTGTAACCACTGAAGCTCAAACAGGAATTGTGTTCCTCACTTACCGCGGAGTAAATAATGTTAATGATGTTGTTGATAAAACAATGGCTGAGGTCAAACCAGAATATGACTTCACTGCACCAGATGGAATAAAGCATACAGTTTGGATTGTTCCTGAATCTTTTAACCAAACAATTATCAACGAATTTGTGAAGATAAAAAGACTCTACATTGCCGACGGACATCACAGAGCAAAGAGTGCCAGCCGTGCGAGAGAGGAAAAGCAGAAAGCTAATCCAAAGCACAATGGAGATGAAGAGTATAATTATTTTGTAGCTGTTCTCTTTCCTGATGAACAGTTGAAGATCCTTCCTTACAACCGTGTTGTTTTTGATTTGAACAAATTGAGCAAAGAAGATTTTCTAAATGCTATTAGCGAAAAGTTTGAGGTAAAACCAACAACTGACAAAGAGCCAAAAAATAAAAACAGCTTTTGTATGTATATAGATAAGCAATGGTACCATTTGAAAGCAAGAGATTCTGTGCTTGCAAGTTTATCTTTAGAAAAATCAGTTGGTGAAAAACTTGACGTAAGCATTCTTCAAAACTTTTTACTGAATCCTGTACTTGGAATTGATGATCCTCGTACGAACACACGAATCGATTTCATCGGCGGTATTCGCGGTACAAAAGAACTTGAAAAGCTAGTTGATTCAGGCAAAGCAGCGGTTGCATTTTCACTTTATCCGGTTGGACTTGATGACCTGATGAATATCTCAGATGCAGGTGAAGTTATGCCGCCAAAATCAACCTGGTTCGAACCAAAACTTAGAGATGGACTATTAACTCATTTAATTTAATAAGCTATATTTCGTAAAAAGGAAAATATCATGGAAAAAAGAATATATAACTTCAGTGCTGGTCCGGCAATATTACCGGAAGAAGTTTTACTGGAAGCACAAAAAGATTTGTTTGCACTCCCCGGCGTGGGGATGTCAATTTTGGAAATCAGTCATCGTTCAAAAACTTACGATGCTATTCATGCAGAAGCGAAGGAAGGATTAAAAAAACTACTTGATATTCCTGATGATTATCAAATTCTATTTTTACAGGGTGGTGCAAGTCTGCAATTCTCAATGGTTCCGTTAAACCTGATGCCTCCAAAAAATAAAGCGGACTACATTTCAACCGGAAGCTGGTCAAAGAAAGCTATAAAAGAAGCAAAGCGAGTCGGGACTGTAAATGTGGCTGCAACCACCGAAGAAGGAGAAGGAGATAAAAAGTTCTTCAAGCGAATTCCGAAACAAAGCGAACTCAAGCTCGATGCTGATGCTGCATATGTTCACTTCACATCAAACAACACAATCTTCGGAACTCAATGGAGTAAAGAACCTGAAGTTGGAAATGTTCCGTTGATTTGTGATGCATCCTCAGATATTCTTCACAAAAAAATCGATATTAAAAAGTACGGTCTGGTTTATGCCGGCGCACAGAAGAATATGGGTCCTGCCGGTATCACGTTGGTGATCATGAAGAAAGATTTGCTGGAAAGAAGTCAGGATTCTTTGCACACAATGTTGAATTATAAAACTCACGTTGAGAATGATTCATTGTACAATACACCAACGACTTTTGCCATTTATATTATAATGCTCGTTACCAGATGGCTGTCAAATCTTGGCGGACTCGATAAGATGTATGAAATCAACAAGCACAAAGCTGAATTATTGTACAAGTGCATCGATGAAAGCGGCGGTTACTATAAGGGTCATGCTGAAAAAGACAGCCGTTCGCTTATGAATCTAACATTCAACCTGGCAACTCCGGAAATGGAAAAGAAGCTCATTGACGAAGCTACCAAAGCAGGATTTAACGGGTTGAAAGGTCATCGTTCTGTTGGCGGATTACGAGCATCAATCTATAATGCCTTCCCAACAAAAGGCGTTGAAGATCTTGTATCGTTCATGAAAGATTTCCAAAAGAGTAACGGTTAGCTTTAAGGTATATGGGTATAAGTTAAAGATTTTAGTATTCCTCTATATCTTTATACCCATATACCAAATTTTTTTCAGATTAATTAACAATATTTTATGAAACTTATTTTAACTACTATCATAATTATTTTTCTGCTCATCAGCTGCGGCAAAAAAGAAGAAGTTAAATTCGAAGCATTCAGCCCGGAAGCATTTGCTTACGATATTGGCGATAGTTGGGAAATAAATGCAACTGTGAATGTAAAGGGATTTGTTAAAAAAGAAGCCGGTGATGAATTATCAACTTCACTTGGTTTTAGTGTTGATGTAATCGATCCTGATGGAGCAGAGAGGATAGATATTTTTTTTGATTCGAAGGAAGTTACCGGCAAAGAGCTAATTGATGTGCAGCTTGAAGCACAATTCGAACTTGATTATAATTCTCCGGATGGTCTTTACAAAATTGTTTTTAACATAACAGATAAATATTCAGGGGAAATTGTTACGGCTGAGGCTGAATTCGAGCTAAAAAAATAAATGAATTTAGTCTGTGAGTTCTTCAGGAGGAATTAATTTTCTGCCTGCAAAACCAGCATCTGCATCGTGATAGTACATAATATCATCTTCATCGCTTCTCCAGCAAAGAAAAACTTCTCTGCCATCTATAATAGCCGGAAAGTCTATCAAACCAATTAAGAAATTCCAATCTTTGAAGTAACAGCCAATCTCTTCAAGTTCCTGCATAAATTTTTCGATATCGTCTGCAAGCTTTTGAATACGTGGATCGTTTTCCACATTGCTGCCAACTTCATCAGCAATCAATCTCATCTCCCTGCTCGTATCAAGAATATCTTTCACAATTTTTCTTACCAGCGGTAAAGTTTTTTTTGCTTCAGCAGCTGTGAAATATTTTATGTCTGTTGTCATCTAATTATTAAAAATTTTAAGAACAATATTATAACAATCAACATTTAAAAAAAGTTTAATAATTGAGTATTCATTTAAAATAATCTTTTAAGCAAGGGTTTTTTGATCCTAATCAAATTGAAGAAGTCATTGTCAACATTGACAAATTATCCCCCAGATTACTTAACATTTGGCAATTTTCTCAAAATACGGCACGTTTTTGAGCCAATAACAGACATCGAATTTTTTGAGCCTTAGCATAATTGTTGCTGTTATTCGTCAAATTCGCAATTATATTTTTTGAATAACTAATCAAAGTACAACGAAAGGATTCACAAATGAAAAAATTTTTACCCGTTGTGATTGTCTTATTGACTCTGCAAATTACATCATTCGCTCAAAACCCAACTATACAGAATATCATCAACGAAACTAATATTGATTCCCTAACTTATTTTGTTCGGGAATTATCCGGCGATGTTCAAACAATAATTGGAGGCTCGCCATATACCATTGTATCAAGACATAAAAATCAGCCCGGTAACAATATTGCTGCAAACTATATCAAGCAGAAACTTGACAGCTATGGATTAGTTACCTATGATCAATGGTGGAGCGGAACCGGAAGAAATGTTTATGGTGTTCAGCTAGGAACCGTTTATCCAAATAAAAAATATATCATCTGTGCTCATTATGATAATATGCCAAGTGGAACCACTGCCCCTGGCGCTGATGACAATGCAAGTGGAACAGCTGCAGTTATTGAAGCCGCAAGAATATTCACTCAATATAATTCCAAGTATACAATCATCTATGCACTATGGGATGAAGAAGAACAGGGATTAATTGGAAGTGCTTACTATGCACAGCAAGCTCAAAATGCCGGAGATTCTATAATGGGTGTTATTAATATGGATATGATTGCTTACGATTCAAACAACGACAACATTGCCGACTTACACACCCGACCGGTTGGTACTTCAATTTATCTTAAAGATAAAATGGTTGAAGTTAATAGTTTGTACGGTCTTGGTTTAACCCTTGATATAAAAAACCCCGGCAGTACATCTAGTGACCACGCCTCTTTCTGGAACAGGAATTACGGCGCAATCCTGTTGATTGAAGATGGATCAGATTTTCATCCTTATTATCATACGGTTAACGATAAGATTCAGTACTTCAACATGGCTTACTTTCATAAATCGAGCAAAGTTTCAATAGGTACAGTTGCAACTTTAGCTGACTTGAGTGACATAGTTCCTGTAGAACTTTTAGCTTTTAATGCTTCCGTCAGAGGCTCTGATGTTCAACTACTCTGGTCAACTGCTTCTGAGTTAAACAATATGGGTTTTGAAATTGAACGTTCGATTGATAATCAAGATAATTTTGTTACAGTTGGATTCGTTGATGGAAAAGGTAATTCAACGGAGATTAACTATTATTCCTTTATAGACAATCCACAGTTAAGTGGTGTTAATCAATTATATTATCGCTTGAAGCAAGTTGATTTTGATGGCACATTCAGTTACAGTGATGTCGTTAATGTAAGCTATGATGTTCCCGTTGAGTTTGTTCTCAGTCAAAACTATCCAAACCCCTTTAATCCTTCAACAAGGATAAACTACTTCGTGCCTCAGGAAAGTTTTGTAAGCGTAAAAGTTTATGATTTCCTTGGCAGAGAAGTTATGACACTGGTTAATGAAACCAGGGCTGTGGGCAGTTATGAAATATCATTTGATGCATCCAATTTGCCGAGCGGAACTTACTTTTACACTTTGATTTCTGGTGATTACTCAACTACCAAGAAAATGATTTTAATTAAATAATTTCAATTGGATTAAATTCTAGCAGGACTTGTAGTATTTTAACTACAAGTCCTTTGTATTTTAATACAAATAATAAATCACTACTTATAGGATCAAATTATGAAAAAAATTATACTGGTATTTATGCTGTTGTTAGGAACACAATCAATTTTATTTCCGCAGTCTCCCACAATACAGACAATAATTAATCAAACAAATTTAGACTCACTTATGTACTTCGTTGAAGAGTTATCGGGCGAAGTTTCCACTATTATTGGCGGTTCACCGTACACAATAGTATCAAGGCATAAGAACAATGCGAGTAACAATAAAGCTGCAGATTACATCAAGCAAAAATTAAACAGCTATGGCTTAGTTACATACGATCAAAACTTCAGCAGTACCGGAAGAAATGTTTATGGTGTTCAGCTAGGAACCGTTTATCCGAATAAAGAATATATTATCTGTGCTCATTATGATGATATGCCCAGCGGAGCAACTGCACCCGGAGCTGATGATAACGCCAGCGGTACCGCCGCAGTAATTGAAGCCGCAAGAATTTTTACTCAATATAATTCTAAGTACACTATCATCTATGCTCTTTGGGATGAAGAGGAACAAGGCTTGGTTGGAAGCGCATACTATGCTCAACAGGCTGCTCTCGCCGGTGATTCAATTATGGGAGTTATAAATATGGATATGATTGCATGGGATAGTGATAATGATAGTGTTGGAGAAATTCACATTAGAAATTTTGGGAACTCAGTTGCTCTTAAAGATTTAATGTTACAAGTAAATACAACTTATTCGATCGGTGTAATACCAAGTGTAATTAATCCCGGCACCACCGCAAGTGATCAAGCTTCTTTCTGGAATAATGGTTACGGTGCTCTTTTGTTAATAGAAGAATATTACGGGGGTGATTTTAACGGTTACTACCATACTATAAACGACAGAATAATACATTTCAACCAACCTTATTTCCATAAAATGAGCCGATTAACGATAGGTACAGTTGCAACTCTAGCTGACTTAAGTGACATAGTTCCTGTAGAACTTTTGGCTTTTACAGCTTCAGTGAAGAATTCAGATGTTGAGCTGCTATGGTCAACTGCTTCTGAGTTAAACAATATGGGTTTCGAAATTGAGCGTTCAATTGATAATCAAGATAATTTTATTACAGTTGGATTCGTCGACGGGAAAGGTAGTTCATCAGAAATTAATTATTATTCCTTCACTGACCATCCACAGCTGAGTGGTGTTAACCAATTATACTATCGCCTAAAGCAAGTTGATTTTGATGGCACATTCAGTTACAGCGATGTTGCTAATGTAAGCTACGATGTTCCGGCTGAATTTGTTCTTGGACAGAATTATCCGAATCCATTTAACCCTTCAACAAGAATTAGTTACTTTGTTCCGCAGGAAAGTTTTGTAAGCATAAAAGTTTATGATTTTCTCGGTAGAGAAGTTATGACACTGGTTAATGAAGCTAGAGCTGTGGGCAGTTATGAAATATCATTTGATGCATCCAATATGCCGAGCGGAACTTACTTTTATACTTTGATTGCTGAAAATTATTCATCTACAAAGAAGATGATTCTTATTAAGTAAATTTTGGTGACTTAAATTTTTAAAGGACTTGTGGTATTTTTCTGCAAGTCCTTCTTGTTTTAATAAAGATAATTAAACATTACTAATAGGATCAATTATGAAAAAACTTATACTAACATTGCTGCTGATTTGCACAGCGCAATCCTTTCTGCACTCACAATCTCCCACTGTTCAGACAATTATTAACCAAACAAATCTTGATTCGCTCGTCTATTTTGTTAAAGAATTGTCCGGTGAAGTTCAAACTATAATTAACGGTTCTCCTTATACAATTGTATCGAGGCATAAGAACAATGCAAGCAATGATAAAGCCGCCGATTATATCAAGCAAAAACTTGGCAGCTACGGTCTTACAACCTATGATCAGTGGTTTAGCGGAACAGGCAGAAATGTTTACGGAGTACAGTTGGGGACAGAATTCCCGAATCAACAATATATGATTTGTGCACACTATGACGACATGCCAAGTGGAACTTTAGCACCTGGTGCAGATGATAATGGCAGTGGAACTGCTGCTGTTATTGAAGCCGCGAGAATATTTTCGAATTACACATTCCCCTTCACAATCGTATATGCTTTGTGGGATGAGGAAGAGCAAGGACTGGTCGGTAGTGCATACTACGCTCAGCAAGCCGCTAATGCAGGAGACTCTATTCTTGGCGTATTAAATATGGATATGATTGCGTGGGATTCTAATAACGACAGTGTGGCAGAACTTCACGTAAGACCTATTTCTAACTCAATGACTTTAAAAGATAAAATGGTTGAGGTTAATTCAATATATAATATTGGAGTAAACATAAATATTATCAATCCCGGTCTTACTGCTAGTGATCATTCGTCTTTCTGGAATAAAAATTACAGCGCCATTCTTCTTATTGAACAATACTATGGTGATTTCAATGCTTATTATCACACAGTAAATGATAAGCTGTTGTATTTCAATTTACCATATTTTCATAAGCTGAGTAAATTAACAATTGGTACACTAGCAACTCTGGCACTTAACCTTGATTTACGAATCGATCATACACCAATTGCTTCAAGAGATAATACTAATGATATTCTTGCATCTGCCAGCATAGTTACGGGACTTGATATTGGTATAGGAACAAACGCACCAAGATTATATTACCGGAAGAATACCGGTTCAGGATGGTCTGAGTTTTTTTCAGTGATTGGCACACCTGTTTTTGATAGCGGGACATATGATTTTACAATTCCAGGTCAATCGCTTGGAACAATAATTCAATATTATCTTGCAGCACAGGATGAAAATTCAACTATGTCAGTAACTCTGCCTTTGGGTGGTGGTGGTTTTTCACCTCCGGGCAGTACGCCGCCAACTCAATTCTTCCAGTTCTATGTTGCACCGATGAATATTGCGTTTTCAGACAGCACAGATAATCTTAGCAACTGGACTTCGGCAGGTGGCTGGGCGACTACTGCATCAAAGTACACTTCAGCACCATACTCATTTACTGATTCACCGAGTGGTAACTATCTTGCTAATGCCAATGCAACCCTAACTCTTAATAACAATATTAATTTGAGTGGTTTCATAGGAGCTACTTTAGAATTCCAGACACAATGGGATATTGAAGCAGACTGGGATTACGGACAATTGCTAATCTCTACAAACAATGGAAGCCTCTGGACACCAATGGCAGGAATGTACACCAATCCGGGTGTTGGTTCATTCCAACCACCGGGACAGCCACTTTACGATGGAACTCAACTAACTTGGGTAAAGGAGTCTATTGATTTAAGCAGCTATCTCGGGCAGCAGATTAAATTAAGATTCCTGCTCAGAGCTGATGGCTATATTCAAGCTGATGGCTGGTATGTTGATGATATAAATTTAATTGCTTATGAATTTGTTCCGGTAGGAACTGATCAAGTAGCTGAAGTTATTGAAGATTACTCACTCGAACAGAATTACCCAAATCCTTTTAACCCAAGCACAAAAATAAGTTGGCAGTCACCAGTAGGCAGTTGGCAAACATTAAAAATTTACGATGTGCTTGGTAATGAAGTAGCAACACTTGTAGATGAATATAAACCCACGGGTAAATACGAAGTTGAGTTTGACGCTTCATCACTAACAAGCGGAGTTTATTTCTACGCTTTGCAATCAGGAAGTTTTGTAAGTACGAAGAAGATGATATTGTTGAAATAAGAATTCATCTTAGCACAGATTAATGGCAAAGCCATTCCTTCGGAATAATCTGTGCTACCAATAATTTTAATTAAAGGCGATTTTTTTAAGTCGCCTTTTTTTATTCAATAACTTTTTTCAGAGAAACTGCGCCCCGAAGATCGCCCACCAAATAGCCAACAGCTTTATCATTGCTATATTCCTGTGCAATGAGCTGTTTTACTTCGGGCATTATATCCGTTTCGCTGCCATGACAATTAAGACACTCTGCCTGAACAAAAATTGGTTTTAGGTAGCGTAAATATTTAAACTCACCTTCCTGTACAATTTCTGTGTGTTCTGTTTCGCTTGTTAATTCTTTATTCTGATGCAGCAACTCAAATTTGTTCAACACTTGCTTTTCAAAATCATCAGGTAAATTATTTTCATTCCTGTTTTTGAATGAAACCCTTTTGATAAACACACCCTTTTGTACTCCAAAATTATTTGTGAGAATCTGGGCTGTGTCGGAGCAAACTGAAACTGCCTGCAGAACACCGCTTGTTTGTATCTGGGTTATAAGAACACCTTTCAAGTCTTTCATAAACTCCATTGCGGTTGTTCTCATACCAATTACCTGGTCTTCGCTTACTTCCACTTTGTTTTCGGAACAGCTGAGAAGCGATAAAGAAAAAATTAAAGCTAATGCACTAATAAAGTATTTCATAATTCTACCTTCTTGTTATTACAAACATAAAAAGTGTTTTGGTTTAACTCAATCCATTGGGAATAAAAATAGCTTTGTCAGAATATCATTAACTTTGATTTGAACAAAAATCACTATTTCAGTGACAGACTCTTCAGCCCAACTGACATATAAAAAAATATTTTACTTCTGGCTGCCGCTTGCTGCAACCTGGATAATGATGTCCGTCGAAGGCCCTTTTCTTGCGGCATTAATTGCCCGATCATCTGAACCCACATTTAATCTTGCTGCTTACGGTGTTGCTTATTCGCTGGCTTTAATTATTGAAGCTCCCATTATTATGATTATGAGTGCATCCATCGCTTTAGTAAAAGACAGCCAGTCATTTTATAAGCTAAGAAATTTCACATACGCTGCTAACGGTCTGATTACACTTGTTATGCTCATAGTAATAACTCCCCCCGTTTTTTATTTTATTACTGAAGACCTGATTGGACTGCCAGTCGAGGTATCTACACTAACACATATCGCAACAATAATTTTAATTCCGTGGCCGGGGGCAATTGGTTACCGTCGCTTTTACCAGGGAATATTAATCAATAATAATCTGACTAGGAGAGTTGCCTATGGTACGATAATCAGATTGCTAACTATGTCTCTCTGTGCCATAATACTTTACATTTCTGATTTTGTTGAAGGAGTAATTGTTGGGGCAGCTTCCCTTTCCTTCGCAGTAATTATGGAAGCAGTTGCTGTCAGATTTATGGTAAAAACAACGGTAAAGAAAATTAAATCGGATGTGTCTTCCTCCGGGCAAATTCTGACTTACAAAGAAATTAATAAGTTTTATTACCCGCTTGCGCTAACTTCATTTATCGGATTGGGTGTTCAGCCGCTGGTAACTTTTTTTGTTGGGCAAAGCAGAATGGCAATTGAATCACTTGCTGTGCTTCCTGTAGTTACATCATTTGTGTTTGTTTTCAGAGCGCTGGGATTATCATATCAGGAAGTTATTATAGCACTCATTGGAGAGAAAAAAGAAAAATTTAAACCACTACTGAATTTTGCAATCGTACTGGCAGTTATATTGGTTTCTGTTCTGGCCTTATTCGCATTTACACCACTTTCAGATTTTTGGTTTATTACCGTATCAGGTTTAAGTGAACCACTGGCAGATTTTGCTCATCTTCCATTGATGATATTGTTTTTCTTTCCGGCACTGACTGTTTTAATCAGCATTCAGAGGGGAGTATTAGTAGCTGCTAAAAACACAAAACCTATAACTGTTGGAACGATAACTGAATTTGTTGCAATAGTTCTCTCACTTATCATTTTTATAAATCATTTGAACTTTGTGGGGGCAGTTGCAGCAACAATTGCTTTTGTGGTTGGGAGAATTGCCTCTAATATCTATTTAATGCATTCGACGGTTCGCTTGTTGAAAAATTAATGATTTCTTTTGCTAAGAATTCCATTCAATTGGATTGACTTTGCCTTCATTATTTCAGAATTTTATTCAACAAAAATTCAACTTATAAAATGTCAACTAAGATCATTGCTTTTATATTACTAATTCAAATTCCAAATGTCAGCGCACAGGTGCAGCAATGGATGAACTTTAATACTTCCAACTCACCTCTGCCGACCAACTCAATTCATTCAATTACTTTTGAGAATGATAATGTCAGATGGATAGGCACGTGGGGCGGCGGCCTTGTAAAGTTCGATGGAATAAACTGGACGACTTATGATACTAATAACTCCCCTCTTCCACACAATATTATTTACGAAGTTGTAATTGACCGGCAAAACAGAAAATGGATTGCGACACAAGGTGGAGGAGTTGCAGTTTTTGATGATACATCCTGGGTAGTTTATGACACTTCAAATTCCGGTATACTTCATAATACTATTTACGCAATTGCTGTTGATAGCAGCGACAATAAATGGATCGGAACCTGGGGAAGCGGTGCCGTTATGTTTGATGGAATAAACTGGACGAATTACAATCGTCACAACACAATTATCCCCAACATAAAAGTCCCTGAAATTTTTGTGGATAGCAAAGGTGTTAAGTGGATAGGCTCCGCTGATGGCCTACTAAGTTTCAATGATACGCTCTGGACACTGTATGATGAAACAAATTCTCCTCTTGGAAGATGGGCGGTTTATTCGATAGCTCCGGATAAAGATGATAATCTTTGGGTTGGATTTAAATTTGATGGCGTAGCAAAATTTGATGGTGATTCCTGGACATACTTCAGTTACGAAAATTCCGATCTCCCCTCTAATGTTGTTTACTCGGTTGCTATTGACAGCCTTAACAACTTATGGGTTGCTACTAATGGTTCCGGTATTGCTAAGTATGATGGCAACGAGTGGACTACCTTCGACAAATCAAACTCTGAACTTACTGATGACTACACATTCTGGATTACGGTTGATAAATATGGAAATAAGTGGATAGGAACTTTAAAAGGCGGGCTGTCAATATTTAATGAAAATGGAGTTCATTTAAAGTAAACATCCACTATCCAATAAAATAGATTCCGGTTCTTCGCTCTTGTCTTCCGCACTATTAAAGGAG
Organism: Ignavibacteriaceae bacterium; assembly: GCA_035478175.1. GTDB lineage: Bacteria > Bacteroidota > Ignavibacteria > Ignavibacteriales > Ignavibacteriaceae > IGN2. The sequence goes on along the minus strand of DATIJX010000225.1, from coordinate 2,127 downwards.
GATAAAATAAGTTCAGTGTTTCGCTTGAGTTGAGGATATTTCTACTAGTTTAGACTGACTCAAATAAAATTTATTTGTTAATAAATTGAATTTCCATTCCTTCTCAGATAAGGGAATAAGGTTTAATTAAATGAGTTATTTTTAAGTTACTAAGTCACCTTACGCAACCAGGGGAAAACCTCCGAGGTTTTGCCAATTAGTATATTCTTAAACTTGTTTTTTAGTTCAAAATCAAAAATTTTCTCAGAAAAACAAACGTTGAAACCTCGGAGGTTTAGTATTCTGCGTAACATAAATTACTAAGGTTTTATAATAATAGTTATATCTAAAATTGTTACTTGTTTATAACTGAACTCGAAAGTTTATTTTCCCAAAGTGAAAAACCTTAGTAATAACTAAATAACAAAATACTTTTTACATTATTAACTTATTATGGTCTTATAATAAAAATTAAAACTGACCCGATGAGGAAAACAGGAAGATAGATTCCGGTTCTTCTCTTCCTCCCTCGCCGATCCACTATAACTCGTCGGAGACGAGGCGAACAGGCGGGTGCTCGACCGGAATGACAAGCCAAATTAAACCTACATTCCCATCATCACAGTCGGGACTAGTTTAAAATAAAAATTCCGTGCAACTTAGGTAGCTGCACGGAATTATAATTGTTACTGTCTCAATCAGTTATCAAACACTAAAGTCCGAAACCGAGAGAGAACGCATGGTTATCACCTAAGCCATCATATTGAACAGCACGATAAGCATAATCCAACCTTAACAGCGCGCCGCCGATATCGTAACTCAAACCAAAGCCGGCATTGAATCCGTAAGTATTATAATCGCTGCTGGTGCTGAATTCGGTGCCCATATTTGTAGCGGCAAAGTAACCTACTCTTAGGAAGAACAGATTATTATAGCCATATTCAAGACCACCTTTAAACTCATCGCCGTAGAAATTGTTGTTTGAAAAAACGCCGCCAAATTCAAGCATATTCTGCTCATTAATATTGTACTGATAACTTACACCCAGTTCCAAAATTGATGGCAGTTCAAATGGCGCAGCATCTATTTTATACAATTCTCCGGAACGTGTGAAATCCGGAGTTTGTGCCTCTACGAGCAAACCGGGTCCATCAAATTTCATTTCCGGACCGAAGTTTTTCATTACGAAGGCTATGCTTAAGCCAGTAATATCAGCAAAATCTGAATAAGAAACTCCGACATTGAATGCAACTCCGGTTGCACTAACTCTGTCTATTTCCTCGGATATCAGATTAGCTGTTAATCCAACTGCTATTCTATCACTTAACATTCTTGCATACGTTAAGCCCATTGTAAGGAATGTTGGAGAAAACAGAGCGCCTGTTCCATCAGGGTTTTGAACTGTGGTAACCGGAATATCTCCAATTGACAATGACTTAATACTGAATGCAAGTGAACCGAATGATTCTATATCAGTGGATATAGCACCATACTCAACACCAATGTCTGCAATATGTTCCATATGAGAAATGAGAACATTGGTTGAATAATCTCCTACTCTTGCAATATTAGCCGGATTCCAGAAGAGCGCTTCTAATCCATAAGAATTAGCGAGCGTTGATCCGCCTAAAGCGATTCCGCGGGCTCCAACGGGGATTAGTAATTCAGAAGCTCCGCTGGATCCATTTCTATTGCCGCCACCGGCATAAAGATCGCTTGCAGCAAGAAGAAGAACTATTATTATGAAACCTACACTTATTAATATTTTTTTCATTTTTTTTCTCCTTACTTTTAATTTTAGAATCTATCCAGTATCTGCTGTTCCTGAATTACTGCGGCCTTTAATATCTTTGTTGTGCCCAGTTCAGGCATATCAACGTAAATAATATAGAGACCACTGGCTACAGGAAGCCCGGAATCTGTTGTTAGATCCCACCGCTGAAACTGACCAGGAGTTGATTTTTCAATTGTTCTCACCAACTGCCCTGCAAGATTGAATATTCTGATTGTAGCTACATCAGGTAGATGATTTATAGTTACAAATCTTTCATACTTATTTATTTCCTGCGGGTTAACTCCATAATATGGATTCGGGAAAACATTTATTTTGTTTATATCATCCGCTGCTAATTCTGAACTTTCTGTCGT
>DATIJX010000224.1:0-22279 GCA_035478175.1 Ignavibacteriaceae bacterium | reverse complement strand
AGTGTTATGAAAAAGTAAGAATGAACTATCCGCTTATCAAACAGAAAGACTATATTGAAAAAACCAAAGACTACAGCGTCAGCAATATTTGGAACGGATACTTTCCACAGATAACACTTCTTGCACAAGCTTCATATCAATCCGATGTTACTGAACTACCCGCGCAATTGCCCGGAATTGTAATTCAAAGACTCTCAAAAGATCAATATAAGGTTGCAGTGGATGTTACTCAGACAATTTATGATGGCGGAATAATGAGTTCACAATCCGGCATTCAGGAATCTGTAAATGAAATTGATGACCAAAAAATTGAAATTGAACTATTAAAGATTAAAGAAAGAGTTAATCAAATTTATTTAGGCATCCTTCTCATTGAAGCTCAATTAAATCAAATTGAACTTGTAATAAATGATTTAGATGCCAGCATTTCAAAACTTGATGCTGCTTATGCAAATGGCACTGCAACTAGATCCGATGTTGATGTTCTAAGAGCAGAGTTATTAAAAACAGAGCAGCGCCAAATTGAACTTAACTCTTCCCGCTTATCTTATATAAATATGCTCGGTTTATTAATTAATGAAAGTTTAAATGAGTCAACTATTTTTTCTACTCCATCGCCAATTAATTATTTATCAGCCGAAGAAATAATTAGACCTGAATTGAAGCTTTACTCAGCTCAGAAAAATCTTATTGAAAATCAGGATGGAATTACAGTTTCCAAAATTGTTCCAAAGGCTAACTTGTTTTTTCAAGGTGGATATGGAAGACCAGCTTTAAATATGTTCATTAATGATTTTGATTGGTATTATATAACCGGTATTCGATTTTCATGGTCACTATCAAATTTGTACAGTTATGGAAATGAAAGTGAAATTAATCAGTTAAACATTCAAAGTATCGATGCTCAAACGGAAACGTTTCTGTTAAACACAAAGATCACAACTAATCAGCAGCTTCAAGAAATTGATAAACTAAAAAAACTGATTGAAGTTGATAAAAGTATAATTGATTTAAGAACCTCAGTTAAAGAATCTGCTAAAGCAAAACTTGAAAACGGAGTGATTACTTCAAGTGATTACGTCCGTGATTTAAATGCTGAAGATACCGCAAAACAAAATCTAGAGATTCACAAAATTCAATTATTGCTTGCACAGTATAATTACAAAATCACAACAGGAAATTAAAAATTACTATAGAGATGAAAATGAAAAACAGATTATTAAACATTGCATTTATTTTAGCTGCAGCTTTTTTGATTGGCTGTTCAAACGGCAACGGAGATTTTGATGCAACCGGAACATTTGAATCAGAAGAAATTATTGTGTCCTCCGAAGCAATGGGAAAACTTGTAATGTTTCAGGTTGAGGAAGGGATACAGCTTGAACAAAATCAAATTGTTGGTATTGTTGATACAACACAATTACATCTTAAGAAAAAGCAATTGCTGTCATCAATAACTGCCGTGTTAAGCAAGCAGCCCGATATCAGTGCACAACTTGCAGCACTTCAACAACAAATTGAAACAGCTGAGATTGAAAAAAAGCGAATTGAAAATCTCGTTAAATTGGATGCTGCAACCACTAAACAGCTTGATGATATTATTTCACAGTTAGAAGTTTTAAATAAGCAATACACTGCAGCAAAATCCAGTTTAACAATTACAAAACAAGGCTTGCAAAGTGAAACTCTTCCGCTCATAGCTCAAGTTGAACAGATTGAAGATCAGATCAAAAAGAGTTACATAACAAATCCTATTAATGGAACTGTTCTAACACGATACGCAAAACTGGATGAGATTACTTCTAATGGAAAAGCTCTTTATAAAATTGCTGATCTTTCTGGAATGACTTTACGGGCTTACGTTGATGGCAATCAGTTGGGACAAATTAAGCTTGGACAAAAAGTAAAAGTTTATATTGATAAAGGTGAAGGTGACCAAAAAGAAATGAGCGGAGAAATTTATTGGGTCTCTTCAAAAGCTGAGTTTACTCCAAAGACAATTCAGACTAAAGATGAACGTGCAAATCTTGTTTATGCAATCAAAGTAAAAGTAATTAACGACGGTTATCTAAAGATCGGTATGTACGGAGAAGTAAAATTCTAATTTTTCATGAATGCCATCGAATTAAATAGCATCACCAAAACGTACACGACAAAAAAAAATATTATCACAGCCGTTGATGATATTTCATTTTCTGTTGATGAAGGAGAACTTTTTGGACTGATTGGGCCCGATGGTGCTGGCAAAACTTCCATCTTTAGAATTCTTACTACAGTGCTGCTTGCTGATAAAGGCAATGCGACAGTGCTAGGACTTGATGTTGTGAAAGATTTTACGGAAATCAGAAATATTATTGGTTATATGCCCGGACGATTTTCTCTTTATCAGGATTTAACCGTTGAAGAAAATCTTAATTTCTTCGCAACGATTTTCAACACAACTATTCAAGAGAATTATGATTTAGTAGCTGATATTTACAAACAGCTTGAGCCATTTAAAACAAGGCGTGCCGGTAAACTTAGCGGCGGAATGAAACAGAAACTTGCATTAAGCTGTGCGCTAATCCATAAACCAAAAATTCTTTTTCTTGATGAACCAACAACAGGAGTTGATCCCGTTTCTAGAAAAGAATTCTGGGAAATGTTAAAACGATTGAAAGCACAGGGCATTAGCATTCTTGTTTCAACACCATATATGGATGAAGCAAATATGTGCGATAGAATTGCACTCATGCAAAATGGTAAAATTTTAGAAATTGATGCGCCGCAAAATATTATTAACAGGTTTGATAAAAATCTTTATGCTGTTAAATCAAAAAGCATGTTTAATCTGTTAAATGATTTACGGGCATACTCCAGAACAGAATCCTGTTTTGCATTTGGACAATATCATCATCTCGTTTTAAATGAAGAGCACCCGGATTTAAATGAATTGAAATCTTATTTGAAAAATCATTCTGAACTTGAGATTAATCAAATCAAACCTGGAATTGAAGATAGATTTATGCAGTTGATGAGAAAGGCATGAGATGCAAGATGATTTTTTAATAGCCACGACTTTTAAGTCGTGGGATAAGTTAAAGCAATATATTGGCTTTAGCCAAAATCAATCCCTTATATGTGGCTAAAGCCCTATTGTTTTTTTTATCAACACCACGACCTGAAGGTCGTGGCAATTCAACTAAAAGAAAATTTATAATTACTTAATAAAATGAGCTATGAAATTGTAATAAAAACAGATAAGCTCACAAAAAAGTTTGGTGACTTTGTTGCCGTGAGTGAAATTACTTTTGAAGTTTTTAAAGGAGAGATATTTGGTTTTCTTGGTGCTAACGGTGCCGGTAAAACAACTGCGATGAAAATGTTAATTGGAATTTCAAAACCAAGCAGCGGCAATGCAACAATTGCGGGTTTTGATGTTTACAAAGAAACTGAGAAGATTAAAAAAAGTATTGGTTATATGAGTCAGAAGTTTTCTTTGTACGAAGATTTGACCATCAATGAAAATATTCAATTGTTTGGCGGGATATATGGTTTGTCGGACAGCGAAATAGAAAAAAGAAGGAGCGAATTGATTGCAAAATTAAATCTGCAAAATGAAGCTGATAAATTAGTCGGCTCACTGCCGCTTGGCTGGAAACAAAAGCTAGCATTCAGTATTGCAATTTTTCACACACCAAAAATTGTTTTTCTTGATGAACCAACCGGCGGGGTTGATCCGATTACGAGAAGACAATTCTGGGATATGATTTACGAAGCTTCGCACAACGGAATAACTGTTTTCGTAACTACACATTATATGGATGAAGCAGAGTATTGCGATCGTGTTTCTATTATGGTAGATGGAGTCATCAAAGCACTCGATTCACCAGCAGGATTAAAGAAACAATTTAATGCTAGTTCGATGGATGAAGTATTTATTATGCTTGCACGCGATGCAAAACGCGGAGAATAATTTTTAATGAAACAATTAATAACATTTATTCAAAAAGAATTTCACCACATACTCCGCGATACACGCTCTATGCTGGTATTGATTGGTTTACCGATTGTTCAGCTTCTAATTTTCGGTTTTGCTATCACGACCGAAGTTCGCAATGCAAACATTGCAATACTTGACAATTCTAAAGATGAAATAACAAAGGATATCATCACCAAGATAGAAAGTTCACAGTATTTTGACATCGACAGAACAATTTCAACTAACGAACAAATTGAAAAATCTTTTAAATCCGGCAGAATAAAATTAGCCGTCGTTTTTCAACCCAACTTTCAAAATGAGTTATCACACTCCAATAAAGCACAGCTTCAAATCATTGCTGATGCAACTGATCCCAACCAGGCCACTACTCTTACAAATTATGTTAGCTCAATTGTGATGGATTATCAAAACGAATTGAACCAACAAAATAAATTGCCTTACACAATCAAAACAGAAATGCGGATGCTGTACAATCCACAATTAAAAGGTGCTTACACTTCTGTGCCCGGAGTAATGGGAATGATCCTTTTACTCATTTCTGCAATGATGACTTCAATCGCAATCGTAAGAGAGAAGGAACTTGGAACGATGGAAATACTTCTTGTTTCACCGATGAAACCGTGGCTTGTAGTAATAAGCAAAGTTATTCCATACTTCATCATATCATTAATTAATGTTGCAACGATTTTAATACTAAGTGTTTTTGTACTCGGACTTCCTATCGAAGGAAGTCTGTTACTGCTCATCGGTTCTACAATTGTTTATATATTTTGTGCCCTATCACTCGGAATACTAATTTCCACTATCACAGAAACACAGCAAGCAGCAATGTTAATTTCACTGCTCGGTTTAATGCTTCCGGTTGTGATGTTAAGCGGCTACGCATTTCCGATTGCAAACATGCCTGCAATTCTGCAAATCCTATCTAATCTTGTCCCGGCAAAATGGTATATCATCATTGTTAAAAACATAATGATAAAAGGAATTGGTATTGAGCAGATCTGGAAAGAATTATTAATTCTTTTGACAATGACTGGAACATTTTTAATTATCAGCATAAAAAGATTTAAGATCAGATTATAATGAGAACACTAAAATTTTTACTAAGAAAAGAATTCCTTCAAATCTTCCGGGATAAACTTATCCCAAGAATGATTTTGGCTTTGCCGGTAATACAACTTATTATTCTTCCTTATGCTGCAACGTATGAAATAAAAAATATTACCTTAAGCGTTGTTGATCATGACCATTCTGAATATTCAAGAAAACTTATTAATGATTTTACTGCTTCAGGATATTTCAAACTTGTGGATTATTCCAGAACATACGCAGATGCATTAGACCAGGTTGAAAAGGATAAAGCGGATTTGATTGTTGAAATTCCTGAAGGATTTGAACGCGATCTAATTAGAGAGAGTGAAACAAAAGTTTTATTAGCCGCCAACGCGATAAGCGGTCAAACTGCAGGACTTGCTGTTGCTTATGCAAATTCAATTGTTAAAGATTTTAATAGCGATGTTCGCACTCAATGGATTCAGCAGCCACGATTTAATGCAATTCCTACTATTGAAATTACAAGCTCTAATTGGTTTAATCCGCAAATGAATTATAAATATTTTATCGTTCCAGGCATATTAGCTTTACTTGTTACTTTGGTGGGATTTCTAATGTCATCATTGAACATTGTAAAAGAAAAAGAGGTCGGTACAATTGAGCAGCTTAATGTGTCGCCAATAAAAAAATATCAATTTATTTTAAGCAAGTTAATTCCATTTTGGGTTCTTGGTTTAGTTGTGCTGACTATCGGATTCATTATCAGCTTTATTATTTACGGAATTTATCCGGCAGGAAGTTTTTGGGTAGGTTATCTTTTTGCAGCAATATATTTGATTGCGTTGCTCGGGTTTGGATTGCTAACATCAATCTATGCTGATACACAGCAACAAGCAATGTTTATTTCATACTTTTTTATGCTAATCTTTATATTGCTTGGAGGACTATTTGCACCAATTGAAAATATGCCGGACTGGGCGCAATATTTAACTTACATTAATCCCGTCAGATATTTTATAGAAGCAATGCGAATGCTTGTGTTAAAAGGAAGCAGCTTTTGGGATTTGCGTTTTCACTTTTTAATAGTAACTGGTTTTGCAATTGTGTTTAACGGATTAGCAATATTAAAGTATAAGAAAACTGTTTAATGCATTACTTCTTTTACTGATGCGAGTTGCGATTATATTCTTCAGCTCGCTGAGATTTAAGAGCAGGCTGGAGTGACCAAATATTTTCACACATTAAATATTATTTCATTATAATATCTTTTACTTATATTTGTGTGACTAAAATAGTAGTCATAAGACTAAAATAAGAGTCGGATAGAAAATGATAATAAACAGAGTTCTAGACCATATTTTTATTAACACCAGCAATCTTGCTGTTTTAAGAGTATTAAACGATAGGATAATAGGATTATCCGGAAGAGAAACAGCGCGCCTTGCCGGAATTAGCCTGCGAGCTGCTCAACTTTCGCTAAACAGTTTGGAGAAATTGAAAATCGTCAACCGTCATTATGGAGGAAGAGAGCATAGCTTTACACTAAATAGAAATAATTATATAGCGAAAGAAATTATCTCTAATATTTTTTCTACTGAAGAATCTTTCCGCACTATAATAATTAGTCATATTATAAAAAAGCTTGCAAAATTAACTGACAGTGTTATCCTATTCGGAAGCGTCGCAAGGCAGGAAGAATCAACAGACAGCGATATGGATATTTGCATAGTCTATTCTAAAAAAATAAAAGAGATAGAAAAAGCAGTTAGCATTTTACGCGATATGCTCAACGATAAATTCGGAGTAACACTGGCTCCGTTTTATATAACGCGAAAGGAATTCAAAACAAGAGTGCGAAAAAGTAAAAGCCCGGTTGATTCAATAATCAAAGAAGGTAAAGTAATCTCAGGATTATCAATAAAGAGTATGATAAATGGCTAGCAGAATTGTTTCTGTAAGAATTGATCACAGTAAATATCTTGATTTCATTAAGGTAGCTGAAAACTTTAAGAATGGTGCTGAGCTGGCAATTGAATTTGGTTATTACAACGCTGCCGGTGTTTTAATAGTCCATTCTGCTATTGCGTTAGCCGATTCAATTACAATTAAGTATTCTTCATCAAAGATCAAGGGAGATAGTCACTATGATATTATTGCTTTATTGAAAAATGTTCTCCCGCCAAAGCTGATGAATGACTCTGCAGTAGACCACTTAAAAAAGATAATTGACCAGAAAAACTCAGTTTCATATTCAGGAGATATTTATCACAAAGCAGATATTGCTAAGTTAAACAAGCACTTTGTTCGTTTTTCTGGTTGGGCTAATTCAATTCTGGAAAGATAGACTATCCGGCTTTGCATTCCCCATCGAGAATATTTCGCCGGTGATACAAACAATTTCTTATGTTGTTCTACATAGTTACTTCAATGAAATTATTCGTGGTGTGATTCTTAAAGGATTGGGTTTTTCAGATTTGTGGTTTAATGGTTTACTTCTTTTACTGATGGGAGTTGCGATTTTATTCTTCAGCTCTCTGTGATTTAAGAGCAGGTTGGAGTAATTAACTTGCATAAAAAAAGCTGCTACTACGAGCAGCTTCTAAAAAAATATATTATTCTTTTATTGCTTGATTCTCATCATAACGCTGCTGCCATTTTTCATAGCAGTACGTAGTATTCCATTCTCGTGTTCAACTTCACCAAAATCCATTTGATAAACTTCAGCTCTTAAACCATTTGCATTAATTCCATTCAATAATTCCTGAATTTGCTGAGCAGAAAATGTATAAGTGCCCGTGTTTTCTTCAAGGTTAACATATATTGAAATATTCTTTAATTTTGTAAAGAAAACAATCATATTTGAGATATGCCCAGAATAAAAATAGAACTTCCCGAAATATTTATTTTCAAAACTGAAATCCCAATCAGGATAACAGATATAAACTATGGCGGTCATCTTGGTAACGATTCTTTACTTTCAATTATTCACGAAGCAAGGGTAAGATTCTTAAATCATCTTGGCTACTCGGAGTCCAACGTTGAAGGTGCAGGAATAATTATGATTGATGCGGCTGTTCAATATAAGTCGGAAGGTTTTTATGGTGATGAGCTGCTGGTTGAAATAGCTGTTAATGATTTTATGGGTATTGGATGTGATTTTGTTTACAGAATTACAAATAAAAACACATCGAAAGAAATTGCTCTTGCTAAAACGGGTATCGTTTTCTTCAATTATGAAAAAAGAAAAACTTCACCCGTTCCAGCAGAATTCAAAAAGAAGATTGAGGAATTGAACTGATGGGATTTTACTCGAATGTGATCATTCCTTATTTTTATGATTCCTCAATGGATTCTAAAAAGATTAATGAAGGCAGAAAAAGTATTCTAAGTAGAATAGCAGAAGAAGAAATTCTTGAAATTGGATTCGGAACAGGAATCAACTTAAAATTTTATCCTGATAATGTTAAAAAGATAATTGGTGTTGATGCTAACGGAGGAATGCTTAAACAAGCTCACAAGAAAATTAACGGAAAAATTAAAATCGAATTAATTCATCAAAGCAGTGAATCACTCACCTTCCCGGATAATAGTATTAATGCAGTTGCAAGTACATATACATTGTGCAGCATTAAAGAAATCAATACAGCGCTAAAGGAAATTCATCGTGTATTGAAACCCGGCGGCAAGTTTTATTTTCTTGAGCACGGTCTGGCTGATAATCCAAAAACACAAAAGTGGCAGCATCGTTTAAATCCAGTTCAAAACATCTGGGCAGATGGCTGCAATCTTAACAGAGATATGAAATTCCTTATTGCAAACGCCGGACTAAAGATTGTTGAACTAAAAAATTATTATTTAAAAGGAGATCCGAAAATTGTTGGTTATATGTACGAAGGGATCGCAGTTAAATGATTGATAATATCATATTCACCGGGAATGTGGTTGCCCCCGTATTCCTGCTTGTTGCACTCGGCTACTTCGTAAAAAGAATAAACGTGATCAACGAAAACTTTGTGGATGTAACCTCAAAATTTGTTTACTCGGTTTCATTGCCTGCACTTGTGTTCATCAATATTGCCGAAATAGATTTAGGCGAAGCAATAGAATTCGACCAGATTATTTATATCTATGCTGCAACTCTGATCAGCTTTTTTTTAATCTGGATACTTTCAATTCCTTTCATTAAAGAAGGAAAAAATTTAAGCGTTTTCGTTCAGGGTGCATACAGAAGCAATTTCGCTATCGTAGGATTTGCCATTGTTTCTAAAATGTTCGGAATAAATGCACTTGGGAAAGCTGCCATTGTACTCGCTTTCATTCTACCACTTTATAATATTCTTGCAGTAATTATCCTTACAGTTCCATTACGGAAGGAAAGAAAGTTAAATCTTAAAAGAACGATTATTGAAATTGTGTTAAACCCGTTAATCGTTGCGGTAATAGTCGGATTACCGTTTTCATTTTACAAAATAGAAATACCATCCGTTATAAATCTTACTGCGGGATTTTTAGCAGAACTTGCTCTACCATTAGCATTAGTTGGAATCGGAGGATCTTTAAATCTCCAAAATATTAAAAAAGCATCAGGACTTGCATTTACTTCTTCTGCTGTAAAAATTGTTCTTGTTCCATTAGTATTGACGTTCGGTGCGTACTATTTTGGATTCAGAGGAATTGATTTTGGAATTATGTTTGTATTATTTGCATCACCAACAGCAATAGTCAGTTTTATAATGGCTGAAGCAATGGGTGCCAATAGCAAGCTTGCAGGCAATATAGTTTTGATCAGCACGGTAGCATCCGTATTTACAATAGCTGTTGGAATTGTAATTCTAAAAGAACTATCATTAATTTGAAATAAAATATCAGGGATTATAATGAAAATATTATTAGATCTTTGCGTTGTTCCATTGGGAGTTGGAGTATCTGTTTCCGAATATATCGCAGCTTGTCAGCGCGTTTTTAAGGAAGCCGGACTTAAGCATGAAATGCATATGTACGGCACCAACATCGAAGGCGAATGGGATGATGTTATGGCTGCAGTAAAGAAATGTCACGAAGTTGTTCATCAAATGGGTGCACCGAGAATTTCAACTTCCATAAGGCTTGGAACTCGAATCGACAGGAACCAGTCAATGGAAGATAAAATTAAAAGTGTTGAACAAAAATTATTTAGGTCATAACTTTTTAGATAATTATTAAAGAATTATTTTTGAGAAAATGAAAAGAAAAAAAGAACCAATTGAATTAATACTTAAACCAATTAATCAGTTTCTTCACCAGGAAGCAAGCGGCGGAATATTATTAATTATATGCACAGTCATTGCACTTTTCTGGGCTAACTCCCCCTGGTCAGAATCATATCATCATTTCTGGCACACGCATTTAACAGTAAACCTCGGTAACTTTTTGAATCTTGATTATTCCGTCCATCACTGGATTAATGATGGTTTGATGGCAATATTTTTCTTTACAGTTGGTCTGGAAATCAAAAGAGAATTACTTGTCGGAGAGCTTTCATCTGTTCAAAAAGCATCTCTGCCTATCGCAGGAGCTTTAGGAGGTATGATCGTTCCTGCAATTCTTTATACAATTTTTAATATAGGCGGTGAAGGTGCAAGTGGTTGGGGAATTCCAATGGCAACTGACATTGCGTTTGTAGTTGGAATGATGGCTTTGCTTGGTCCACGAGTACCATTAACATTAAAGATATTTGTTCTTGCTCTTGCCATCGCTGATGATATCGGTGCAGTTTTAGTAATTGCAATTTTTTATACAGCTGAAATTTCTACAACAGCTTTGATAATTGCAGCCATAGCGCTTGTTATACTATTAACTTTAAACAGGCTTGGAACAAAAAGTCTTATTCCTTACACAGTCCTTGGTGTGATTCTTTGGCTGGCATTCCTTAAATCAGGAGTACACGCAACAATAGCTGGAGTCTTATTAGCATTTACAATTCCAGCAGTATCCCGGTACGACACGAACAAATTTTCTGAAAAAGTAAAACAACTAATTAAGAGTTTTGATGAAACAGGTGATCATTGGAAAAATGTTTTGAACAATTCAGAACGGCAGCACGATGTACTCGCAATCGAAAGCAGCTGCGAAAAGATATTAACCCCACTGCAGAGGTTTGAACATGGTCTTCATCCATGGGTTTCATTTTTTATAATTCCAGTTTTCGCGTTGGCAAATGCAGGCGTTACTCTTGCCGGACTGGACATATTAGATTCCCTATTTAGTCCGGTAAGCATTGGGATAATCGCTGGATTATTTATTGGAAAACAATTCGGCATTTTCGCTTTTTCATTTATTGCGGTGAAACTTAAACTGGCATCACTTCCTGAAGGTGTTAACTGGAAGAATCTTTACGGTGCAGGAATACTTGCGGGAATAGGATTTACAATGTCGCTGTTCATTGCAGGTTTAGCGTTTAATAATCCTGCACTTCTTGATCTTTCGAAGATCGGAATTTTAACGGGTTCTTTATTATCCGGAGTTGTTGGATTTTTGTTCTTAAAAACTTCATCACCGAAAAGTTAATTATCAAATATCATTTTTAGCATTCATTAGGAGATTAAATGTATAAAGTAGTTTTATTACGCCACGGTGAAAGCACCTGGAATAAAGAAAATCGTTTTACAGGATGGACAGATGTAGATCTATCAGAGAAAGGATTACAGGAAGCAAAAAAAGCTGGTCAGGTTCTCAAACAAGAAGGATATACTTTTGATTTAGCTTATACATCAGTTTTGAAAAGAGCGATAAGAACTTTGTGGATTACACTCGATGAAATGGATTTGATGTGGATTCCTGTTGTCCGCAACTGGAGACTGAATGAAAGACACTATGGTGCATTACAGGGCTTGAATAAAGCTGAGACTGCACAAAAGTTTGGTGAAGACCAGGTAAAAATCTGGAGAAGAAGTTATGACATTCAACCTCCCGCACTAGAAAAAACGGATGAACGATATCCCGGCAAAGATCCACGTTATGCCGATTTGAAAGAAAGTGAACTCCCATTCACAGAATGTTTGAAAGATACAGTCGCACGTTTCGTGCCCTACTGGGAAGGAACAATCACAAAATCCATCAGGCAGGGAAAGAAAGTCTTAGTTGTTGCACACGGAAATAGTATTAGAGCTTTAGTCAAATTCTTGGATAACATTCCTGAGAGTGAAATAGTAGAGTTAAATATTCCAACAGGAATTCCATTGGTTTATGAGCTTGATGAAAACCTAAAATCTATAAAAAGCTATTATCTCGGTGATCAGGAAGAAATTGAAAAAGCTGCGGCGGCAGTTGCTAACCAGGGGAAAGCAAAATAAAATTCGGCCCCCTAAATCTCGCATAGTCCCTTGGACTCAATAAGAGTCTAATGACCTCCTGGGGGGAACTTAAAGAGTGTCAAATTATAATCAGCCATTAAATAGTTATGCATGGGTATCACAATTCATTACAAAGGTAAACTTAAGAACCCTGTGCTGGTTTATTCTCTCACGGATGAACTAAAAGATATCTCCGAAATAATGAAATGGGATTATTCCATTATAGATAAAGACTGGGATGAACCGATGACCGCTGAGCTACTTCATCACGAAGACAGGGTTGAGATTACAGGTCACTTGCCGCTGAAAGGAATACGAATTAATCTTCACCCCAACTGTGAATCATTATCCATTTTGTTTGACAAAGATGGCTATCTGCAATCAGTCCTGGGAATGGTTTTACATAATAAAGAAATTAAAAAATCAGACAGCTACTATCTTTTTGTAAAGACTCAATTTGCCCCTCCTGAAATTCACATTGCGATAATTAAGCTGCTTAAATATCTGAAAAATAAATTCATTCCCGACCTCGAGGTAATTGATGAAGGAGGCTACTTGGAGACAGAAGATAAGGAATTGCTTATCGAAAAAATTTCATTCCTGAATAGAAAAATGAATCAGGTTGAAGAATTAATTTCATCTATCAAGGATGAGTTCAATCATCTTTCAACAGAAGAAGCAATAAAGCTGCTTGAAAAAACTCTCAGGGAAAAATTGAAATGAATTTTTAGGGTTTGATTATTGTAGTCAAGAAGAAATTAGCTTAGCAACTGATTATTTAGGTATAATTTCTCCCCTATCATCTCATAAAAATGGACTTGACTTTATGACTTTCATTAACCATCTTTTTGCCAGGATTTAAACAATTAATGCATTCGGGAGTTTCTATTATGCTGAAAAAAATAGTCTTCATCTCACTATCCATTCTGGTTTCACTCACATCTCTAAATGCACAAACATTTGGTAAATATGCCGGCGAATTTATGGCGATCGGAATTGGCGGCAGACCGCTTGGTATGGGCGGCGCTTTCACAGGTATCGCAGATGATGTTACTGCAGGCTACTACAATCCTGCCGGTTTAGCTAATGTTAACTATCCGCAGCTTGCACTCATGCATTCAGAACAGTTTGGTAACCTTGTCAATTACGATTATGGTGCTGTTGCAATTCCTTTCCAGGAAGATATGAGTTTTGGTTTAAGTATTATGAGATTATCAGTTGACGGAATTCCCGATACAAGAAATGCACTGATCGATGGTCAAACTGGTCAGCTTATCACAGACATTAATAATATGTACGCACGTTTAGATTACTCAAGGATTACAGAGTTTAGTAACCAGGATTGGGCATTTTATTTAACATTTGCAAAGAGACAATGGAAGGATTTTTACTGGGGTGCAAACATTAAAATTATCCGAAGAGATATTGCTGAATTCGGTGCGACCGGAATTGGATTTGATATTGGCGCTTACTGGATGCCAATAGAAAATTTATCAGTTGGCGGGAACCTTCAGGATGCAACTACAACACTGGTAGCTTGGAGCACCGGCACAAATGAATTGATTTCACCAACGTTAAAAGTCGGCAGCGCATACAGAATAACTGAAATACTCGGCGGTTATATTATGCCCGCTGTGGATTTTGATATTCGTTTTGAGAACAGACAGTTCGCATCACAGTTTAACGTAGGACCTGTTAGTTTTGATGCTCACGCCGGGCTTGAGTGGAACATTAAAGGTTTGGTTTACATTCGAGGCGGCTATAGTGATGTTAAACAGTTTACTGCAGGCGCGGGTATTAAATTACCAAAGCTAAATATTGATTACTCGTTTGCACGTTTCAGTCAGTCCGAGCTTGACAGATTACCGGACTCACACCGAATATCTCTTATCCTTACTTTAGAGGAACCAAGATTTATGAGAGATGGGATTTAAGCTGATTTTTTTTTCAAGACTAATAGCTATCAACTCATTAAGAGCGTTTATAAGTGTTTGACTCTTAATCGGTTTATTTAGATAAACATCAGCCCCCGCATCCTCTGCCTTCAATCTATCTTCACCAAATGCGTGAGCAGAAAGACAAATTATAGGAATATTTATGTTGGAAGTACTTCGTTTAAGTTCTATTATTAAATCCACACCGTTTGTACCTCCCTTTAAAGAAATATCCATAACAATAACATCGTAATCTTTTTTGCTCAACAAATTATACATCGATTTTCTTGTATCACATAAATCGACTTCAAATTTTTTCTTAAGAACCAGCTCAAAATACTTCTGATTTTCGAGCTCGTCCTCAACAATTAGAATTTTAGGTTTTGTTTCTAACTTATCTTTGTTCATTGTATGATTTAAACTAACAGAATAACCAAAATGAAATTACTTTGTACTTATTTCAAAGACCAAAATAAATTATTCTGATGTATCATTCGCAGTTTTCCCCTTAAGATAATTTGGTGGATACGAACCCTCATCGGGCACTTTTCTCGTGTTATTTATAATAAAAAATATTGTAAGTACAATAAGAACAATTACCGTCCATAATGTACTTTTATGCTTAGTGTAGAAGTCGGGTTCTTTTTCAGTTTGCTTGCTCGCCTGTTTACCAATTGGGTAAGCAGATTTCTGTTTTGTGATTCTATTTTTCGCTGACATCTATTAATCAAGAAATAATTTTAATAACTATTTAATTCGGTTTGTAAAGTTAATAGAAAAATTACTGCCATCCATAAAAAATTTAGAGCTGACCCCGGCGTCTGAAATAATAAACAGAATTTTGCTATTTATTTAATCGAATCTTTCGATAAATTTTCACTCTAAAATCGATGGATGAAAAATTTATGATTCGGTAACTATTTATGTAATTTTTACAATAATTCCCATTCCCTTCGCAGTTTCCAGTAAAAGCAAAATTGCTGTAAATATTTAATCTGAATTGATTGACTTCAATTAAATATTAATAATTTGTTATGAATTCACCCCTTTTAGCTATATATCGACAATATTCCCACACAAGTAGTTTTGAGCAAGAAGTAAAACTTTCAGATTCTCCAGATATACTGGAACGACTAAAGTAAAAAGCCAGTCAGCCATCCAGATATTTTGAGAGCATCATAAGAAATCTTATGGTATGATAATTGTTTTTGCTTAAATACAATTTCCCAAAGTGGTTGAGTCGAGTATTTTGTTAATGATATGGATGATATCAGAAGTTTGATTAACCTCTACAAATATCCATATATTTAATAGTTAATTTTTTTTAAAACGAACCTTAGAGGACATATAGATGCTGAACAGAAAAAAATTTTTAGATAATACGGGTAATGCTCTCGTAAATGCTCCGGAAAGAGCAGATGATGGATTAGAAGAAGAGCTGGATAGTTATACAAGATCAGCAGTAACCAGGATCAGATTTAATACTGTAATAAAACCAGCTATAATATCTTTCATTGCACTGGTTATTTCATTCTTTATAGACGTTGCAAGTGTTCCAATACTTGGAGAAGTAACCTTCGACCTTGCCCGCTCATTATTCCCGGGCTGGCAGCCACCAGTTGAAACATTTGAACCCTACAGCTTTTGGTGGCTACCTGTTGCTGTGTATGGATTGTTTATTTTTATTTCCTTTATGGCTTTTAACAGATTGAAATTGGAAATAATCAGAACACCTGCTACTGAGACAATCGACAGAGTAATTGAATCTTCTATGAGTGTTATAGATTCTATTTCAACTGCTCTTCCACTTATTGGTGCAGCAATTCTGCTTGTCAGTATTAAACTTGGTGAGGAAGTATTTCTTGGGTTATCGGTTCCATTCGAAATTAAGGCTTTGATTATACTGGCTATCGGAAAGTTATTTCAACCAGTTCTGGATCAACTTGGAGTTGATTTTCAAAATGTAGTGAACCACGTTAAAGATATTCGTGATAAATACTTCTCCCGGATACAAATCGAAAGTTCAAAGAGTTTAATCAAGCAGTTTAATCAGTCAGGTATTGGCGGAGGAGCTGTAGTTTCACTTCAGGACGCTGAAAAATATAAAGCTATTGTCAATGAATCTGCAAGGTTAAGTGAAATAATTTATAAAAACTTTACTGCTGTAAACGCAATGATGGAGAAGGTTAATTCAGTTCAGCAAATAAGTTCTGATAAAATTCAGCAATTAAATACACTTGCTAATTCCATATCGCAGGCATCATCATCACTTTCTGATGAAAGAACACTTGTTGGATTGAAGCACCTCGAAGCAATTGTAAAAAAGTAAAGGTAATAAGATGATTAGAAGGGATCGTGACAGCAAATTTGTTATTTACCAGGTACTATACATTTTCGTTATAACAGTACTTGCGCTTAAGGGAGCTGATCTGGATTTGCGAAGGGTTGCTCTACAGGATGAGACAGTTCAAGTTAGTGTACGTGATTCACTTATGTCAGTACTCGATTCATTATATTCTCTCGGTATAGACTTTTCAATAAAAATTGATCCTAATGTTGTAGTTGAAAATGAAGAAATGAGAAAACAGCTCGCTGACATGAATAGAAAACTTGAAGCTGTAAAAGATTATGTTCCCCCACCCAAAGAGGAAGAAAAGCCTAAGGATCAACCAAAAGAGGAGCAGCTTAAAATGCAGCTTCCCATCTCGCTAAAACAAACATTTATACAACATACTTGGAATATCGCTAAGAACAGCGGAACAGTGCCAACAACCATTCTGGACCCACGAGATCGAAAATCATTAGTTGTTATTCCTCCAGGCCAGGAGATGAAGTTTGATCTAACAGATCAGAATGAAGTAATAGTAGCTTTTGGAAGTCAGGAAGAGCGTGTGAAGGTTATCCCAAATAAACCTCCGGAGATAAAAATAGAGAGAGTTACCACCAAAATGAACAGCCGGACTATATATGTTCAGGAATTACAGCGAATAACAGCATTCACAGTTACGGTTATTGATAACAGACCTGAACAGCTAAAAATAAGTTACAATGGGCCCATTTCTGTAACCGGTCCGCAGACTGATGCAAATGGAAACGCGGTTTATAATGTTTCGTTAAAACTTGCAGCTAACGAAAACCAATTTGACGATTGGACAGATAAAAATGAACAACTGAGAGAGTCAGATGGCAGATATAAAGCGAACTTCTTTTTTACTGTAGTAGATGAAAGAACTAAGGACAGAGTTCAGGTGGGTGACTCATTCTTCTTCACAGATTTTGCCAAATAAATATCGGATAAACAAAAATGAAACTCTTTCACCTTGTTATCTTCTTATTAATTATTACCTCGTCTGCATTAACACCACTGTTTGCACAGGATGATGAAGAACAGATAAATTATTTCCAGATGGAACCTCTTGATGATAGTTTATTCATCTATATTCAGCAGGCTTTGTTTATTGAGCCTCCCGATCCTAAAGCTGAAATAATTGCGGATCTCAGAGATGCAAATAATCAAACCATATCTATTAAAGGTGCGCTCTACCCTTTCCTTGCTCTTCCACCTGATTTACGAGCACGTGTAATTACTTTCCCATTTAAAATAAATCTTGAAGAAGATATTCACTATGGTAGTGTATTCTCCAGAGTAATAGAGAAAATTAAAATTAATAAAGTGCTTGATCCACCGACCAAGCAGCAAATTTCATCAACAATGGGTTACATAAATCCTTTCTTTGAATTATTTGGTGGCGAAAGACTTGGAATACCGATAAAGAAAGATATCGGACTTTCATTTGGTGTACTAACAAAATACGAAGGTCCGCTTAACACAAACTTTCTTGAAGCTAATTTCCATATACTTGGGGTCTATGGCGGTGCATATACAAATGTTGATGCCTTGATAACCTCATTTACAGATAACAACTATAATAACCTGATTTTTACAAGTGGCTATCAAATAGGTTATGTTTTCCCGTTTGGTAACTTTTTCGAGGTTAGCTATTTGAGTTCGGTAGATGATTTTACAACAAGTCAACAATTACAATACCTGAATCCGGGAAGAGGAACAGTTGTGTTTAATGAAGACGGATCTGTACGATATCAGGCCTGGCTTGTGGATGATTCATTTTTAAACTGGGAATTCAGGTATCCTGTTAAGCTGCTTGGTGCAACAAAAGGCAGAGTATATGCAGCAAAATTTTTGGGTGAATTACACTTCGGATTTGACTTCCGCGAAATGTCATTAGCAGGAAGCACTTTCGATTTCTTGTTTGATGCAATGACAAGTAGCGAACACAGAAATCCGCAATATGTAATGACATTAACAGTTCAGAAAATTGCCGAAAGCTGGGCATTCAGTGCCTTTTCTATAGGTCCTTCTTTGATTATGTCAAGATTAGAGGATGGAAGTTTTGGTGTCTATAAAATTTTTGTCAATATGCGATTTAAGATGGGGTCCTCTTTGTAAGCTGAACCTTTCTCCCTTGTTGTTCACCCCGGCAGATTATCTCCGGGGTTTTTTATTTTATTCCGGCCGTTATAATATTTCTCATACTTTCTTTGTTAATTTAGAAATATGAAAAATCAAATCATTCTTTGGCTCAGCAGTTTAATCATTGTCTTTCTGATTGGTTATGTTAAAAACATTACAAGCAAAGACTATCCAATTACCGGAACATTCGGGATAGAGGGCAAAAAAGTTTCCTACAAGCTTGATAAAGTATCGTACGATAAGACATCGTATAAAAATATTATCATCAGCGACATTAAGGGAGTGAGGGGAAAATTAATCTTGTTTAAGAACAATATGAATTACGAAAATGAATTCAAGGAAATTGAAAGAGGACTAGTTGGTGAAATACCTAAGCTTGAACCTGGTCAGCAAATTAAGTATAAAGTAATTCTAACATATCCTGATAAGCAATTTGAAATTCCTGAAAAAGATTTTGTGACTCTAACTTTTTGGGGTAATGTCCCATCCCCTGTCAGCATTCTACATTTTATTCTATTGTACAGCGGATTACTTATGTCAATCAGGTGTGTGCTTGAACTGTTCAACAACAATAAAAATTTGAAAAAGTATATTGTTATTACTTGTACATTCTTTATCACACTTACAATTCTCATCCATCCTTTATATAACAGCTATAAACTTGGTGCAATCAATAAAAGTATTCCAAATATTTTAGAACTTCTTGAACCGTTTTATTTTGTGATTATGGTTCTGTGGGTTATCGGAGCTGTAGTTATATTTAACAAAAAGTATGTTAGCTTGGTAACAGTTTTTATCTCTTCCGCTACGATTCTGCTTTACTATTTGTTATAGCAAATTGTTTTGTTTAATTATTTAAAAGAGAAATAATTTCAGAGTGAATTTCAGGAGACGATGCAACAGCACTCCTTCCTTTTACTGGGTCATTACCTTGATAATCAGTAATCACTCCACCTGCCCCCTTGATGATTGGGATTAATGGAAGTATATCCCAGGGAGACATAATCGGGTCGATCATAATATCAGCGTACCCTGTTGTAAGAAGGTAGTAACCATAACAATCACCCCAGTTTCGATAAAGCTTTACCTTCTTTATTAACTTATCAAACTTTTCAATATCCTGATATTTTTCTATGTTCAAGTGATCGGTAGTTAGCAGGACTGCCTGATTCAATTCATCGCAATTACTCACAAATGTTTTTTCTTCATTAATCCTTGTCTCTTGATTATCACCTATCAGAAAATCATTCAATATCGGATGATTATAGACGCCAAGTATTGGCTGACCATTTTTTAGAAGTCCGATTAAAGTTCCGAAACTATAAGCACCGCAAATGAAACTTTTTGTTCCATCGATAGGATCAAGTATCCAGATGTACTCTGCATCTTTATTTGTTTCACCAAATTCTTCTCCAACTATTCCGTGATCGGGATAGTGTTTTGATATTAATTCACGCATTACTTCTTCAGCTTTTTTGTCAGCGATGGTAACTGGAGAATCGTCCTTTTTCGATTCAATAGATACATCTGTTCTGAAATACTTTTTTATAACATCAGCACTAGCTTGAGCGAGTACTCTGCAGAAATTCTTGTATTCATTTAGTTCATTCATTTTCGCAACAATTTTAATAAAATTTGAATAGAAAATTAAGAAAAAATACTTTGTGTGAAGGGACAACTTTCCTATATTTACAGCCCAAAATAAAAGAAACCGGAGAGTTGTCCCAACAAAGCGGGACAAAGCAGAGTTCTGGCTTCTCCCGATAAATCGGGATTCGCCGTGATAAAGGTTGTCCGATGAATCGAGATTTCGCTTCGCTCAAAATACGGTGGTCTTGTCAAACGAAGTGAGATCCCGTCAAAGACGGATTGAATGAAGTGAAATCCCGTCGAAGACGGAAAAACCGTTAAGGAAAAATAATAAACTTATAACCGGAGAGTTGGCAGAGTGGTTGAATGCGGCGGTCTTGAAAACCGTTAAGGATGCAAGTCCTTCCGGGGTTCGAATCCCTGACTCTCCGCATAGTTAAAATAAAGCCCTGAAAACAAAGTATTTATTAGTTTTCAAGGCTTTTTCTCATTTTTAGTATCCAATAAATACAATAGATCCCACTAATAAAATAAATCCTAGTAGTGTTTTAGAATAACTTTCTGATTTCTACTTTAACAAAAAGGATAAAACGTAAGGATGTATGTCATATCTAACCACCCTTAATATTTTTTCAAAATTTGCTTTCCAAGACGGTCGAAAACATCCACCCCAGAGTTGTTAAACCTAAACTCGATTTCCATTAATCTCAATAACAAGTTTTTCTTCCCAGTGCCTTTGAAATCATATAATCGTCTTTTAGCAAACCTGAGAAAAGAGTGAAGGTTTAAAGACTGTCTATTAATCTTTATTGAGTGTAGCCTGTTAATGTTGGATAGTTCAATATCATAATACGCGGAGTTTTGCTGTAAGAAATGTCTTTTCATTTTTATCGCTGCCAATGAAACCCCCTGATTTCTAGTAAAGGTTAGTTCTAGTTTTTTCCCATTCTCTGTTAGATAGATTAATTCTTCATCACGGAATAAAACTTTATCTTCAATCATTTTTCCAACATCAAATGATGTTAACGCAATTCTAAATTCATTGAACAATAATTGTACTGTCCTATAATTAATTTTCATTTGAAGTGATGTTTCTTCTGCAGTAAGTTCAAGCTCAAAGAATTTCATACACAAAATGAACTCGGAATATTTCATTCGTACTAAGGAGAGTATACTGTCTTTCCTCCTGGTCCACTCAGACTTGCAATTATAACATTTCCATCTGTCCCCTCTTATCAATCCAAGTTTATCTCCACCACAATTACTGCAGCGAGTAAATGTTTTTAATACTCCCCTGCTCCTTAAGAAATCTTCAGAACGTTTTTCATCCTGAATGATCTCCATTAGATCAATAAATTTCATAATTCACCTTTAAATTAAAAAAGCCACTCAGTTTAGAGTGGCCTGTAGTTAGTTAAGAATGTTAAGCACGCTTACATCGTCGTGCATATCGCTAGGTATGAGATGTGCATATATAAGAGTTTCAGTTATGGAAGCGTGTCCAAGCAATTTCTGAACACGTTCCAATGGGACTCTGTTTCTGACAAGATGCGTTGCAAATGTATGTCTGAACTTGTGCAAGAAAGCCCTGCTGGTTATGCCAGCATTACTTGATATCCGCTTACAAACATCAAGCAGAGTTCTCTCTTTTATCTTATGCCCATCAACAGAGGTAAAGACATATGTATTTGACTTTTTATTCTGTTGAACCTTTACCAGATCATCATAAAGCGGTTGAGCAATAGGAATTGATCTTTCTGAGTTTGAAGTTTTGGGTTTAAAGCCAGGTTTGCGTCTTATAGTAATAAGTCGCTTCTCAAAATCGACATTATCCCAATGAATATTTGCCAGCTCTTCGATTCGCATACCAGTATAAAGCAATCCACGAAAAGCTAAC
>DATIJX010000223.1:0-2950 GCA_035478175.1 Ignavibacteriaceae bacterium | reverse complement strand
TACTGCATCCGAAAGACATATTTCCTGCTTCCACTGACCATTAAAATTACCTGTCAGGCTATGCGTGTACCACACCTCGCCCATTGATTCATATACTAAGTGATAAATACCATTATCCGTACGAACCAGTTTACGTTGTGAGCCGCTGCTTATCCCGTTCTGGTCGTTTGAGCGAAGATTACCCTTATAAAAGGCAGTAATTGTTGTCGGTGCTGTTACCTGGATGTTTGGTCTGACAGAATTTGTCGAACCGTTATCCCAGTGATGGAACCACCACGTTGTACCTAATGCTTGGAATTGATCTGATGCAGTGGCTGAATATATATCGTTACGAGGGTCTTCATATTTCAAGGCATTAAATGGTATTCCGTATTGCCAGGTTTGCGTAATAGGAGGTGTTTGCCAGGTAATTTCATAATCATTATTCGAACTACCTCCTTCAAGATTATTTGCTATAGTAAGTGGGATGGTCGAATAGTACATTGATCTGAATTCATCGGTTCCAGCTAAAACTCTCAATGTGGCTGATGTTGAGTAGTTTTCATAACCAATCCAATTTCTAAAATTATAAATGATTCCATTCTTTGTATAACTAGAATGTGTCGTTGATATACCATAATTTACTCCACGCCACAATCGGACAGTATCGCCAGGATTATATGGCTGACCAAGTTGCACATCATTATAAGGAAAGCCCATTATTGCATTATTGAATGTGGTTTTAATATTATATTCAACACCGGCACCAACAAGATTGGTGAGTTCAATGTTATTTACATAACTGCTAATGTTTCTTTCCATTTCCTGCAATTCCCAACAATTAACAAAGCTGTTATTCAAAATTTCCGTGTAGATTCCATTTGTATAGGCAACCAGTGAATTCGTAGTTGCAGTAAAATAAAATGTAATATCAGCAAACAAAGGCTGAGGTGGTAATGGGTAATGAACTAAATCAATACCAAATTGAAATAAAAGAATGTCATCCCGGTAAATGGAGAATTCCAGTTTCCCCTCTCCAATTAATGGCCATACGTGTGGATCTCTTAAATAATCAAATCCTCTTAGAACATCCCAAGGGTGTGCGGGCGGATTGCCGAGTACGTTAATATCGGAAGTGACTTCATCATATTGATTATTACCAACTTCCATAAAGTTGTAGCCAAAGAGTGGTTCAGAGGTGTTGATTCTGCTAGCTACAACTTTATAATTTGTATTATAGTTATCATCAATATAAAACCATATTTCACCATGAATAGCGACTATATTTTGAACTGATGAAACCAACAGAAAAAGTGTAATTGTAAAGATTTTCATTTTTTCTCCCTTATTTTTAATTGAAAAAATTTTTAGGTTTGCTCCGCAAACAAAAGGGCGTATTTCACTTTAGTGAATACATTGCTTACCAATTTGTTTGTACCAGGGGTAACGGTGTTACAGCACCGTTACTCTTTTAATTATCTGATAGAATTTTAACCATATACTTCACCTCCTTAAAAATATTTTACACCAATCAGTTTTTCCCTATTATGATTTTGGCTTCACTCGTAGTACTTCCCACACAAAAAATTGTGTTATTAGCTAAGAAAATTCCCGAGTATCTTGTATTATCTGAAGAGATTTGTCCACGGAAATCTCGCCATTCCATACCATTATAAATGTAAACTCCATCAAATGCACCTGAAGCAACTGTAACACCTGTTTGTTTGTTGTATTCAACATCCCAGATGTAATAGCCAAAACTTTGTATCCGCGAAAAGTTATTTCCTATCAGCTCAAATACACCATCTCCTCCAAAGTATATATGGTTTCTTGTTGCAATACTTAATGAATTCAGTGACCAGTCACTGCTTATAGGAAGATCGTTCCAGTTAATTCCATCATACTTAACAGCAAGAAGTGGAGGAACCATACCGGTGCCAACACCAATAATAAAATCAGATGCATAGCCATCTAGATCATTAACAAATACCTCATCAGGACTACTATAAACAATTTGTGCGTTGGTTCCATTCCAGTGTATTATTTTACCTCGTCCACTACCGAAATAAACATTATTTCTGTTTGTTCCCCAGACGGCATAATATGGTATATTATCTACTAAGATTTGGTCATTAAAAAGTATTTCATCCCATACCTGTCCATTAAAATGGTAAATGGTTCCCCCAACTGTCCAAATATCGTTTGCTGAAAATCCGTGAATTGCTAGTCCACCACCGAACTGACTTGCAACGTTCCATTCAACACCATTCCAGTGTATCACTCCGAAAGAGGTATCATTAAAGTAAACACCACCAACTGCATAGACATTATTCTCATCAGTCCCCCAAACATCATAAAGAACACTTCCTGGATCACCTAGAGCAAACTCCTGCCAGGTATAATTAAAATTTGTTGCTGCAAGTGTTGTTGCCGTTACAAAGTTGCTGCTGTCTTTTCTTTCTCCCAATGAGTCAAGCCGTACAGCATAATATATGTAGTTTGTATTAAGTTGTAAGCCATTACCATTGTTATCATCAATAATGCTTGTATCATTCGTTGTTATTGTATATTCTGCTACAAGTGTATCCGCATTATTAAATTGTCTGTAAAGCTCCACAGTAGAGTTTCGATTATTAGTTGTGGTTTTAGAATTTATAATAATGCTTCTGTGAGTAACATATTCAATAGTAAGTGTTAAAGTATCTTTAACATTAGGCGGTGGTGGTGGAGGTGTTGGTGGCACAACAGGCGGTTCATCTTTGCAGTTGTAAATAACTAGTAATATAAAAATTATACTTAATACAATCACAAAAATTCTTTTCATCTCAACTCCTAAAAAACTAATAGTTATTTAGTCTTAATTTAAAGTTACGCCGGGAGGAATGCCAATATTTAAATATCAAAAATCATACTACTAAACCAACTGCGATTTCGCCAAAAAAATCAATCAAAAAAAAAAAAAAAAAATGAA
>DATIJX010000222.1:0-2806 GCA_035478175.1 Ignavibacteriaceae bacterium | reverse complement strand
GTGTATGTTCTGTTATTTTCATAAAGAATTCTTTTACGAAAGTTAGCTACTTCATCGCTCTTCTCAGCAATTATTTTGGAAAAAGTTGAGCGGTAAGAAGAGGTTTTCTAAAGACAAAAGAATAAAGGAAAAAGATAAAAGGTGTAAGTGATGAGAAGAAGGGAGTTCGAAATTCAATATTCTTTGTTCGATATTCGATATTCCCTTGATTTATGATCAATGATTAACGAATGAAGATTTAAGATTTAATTCGGCATCTGGCATCCAGCATCCGGCATCCGGCATCAAGCCCCCAGGAGCCACTTCCAGACAGGTTTAACATATATTGTTTTTTTATCAAACTCCAACTCATCTGTGAGGTCAAGTGTAAGGATAATTCCCGACTTCTGTTTGGTATAATCCATTGCTGCGAGCATACCGCTTATTTCGCGGTCTTTATTGTCTTCGTTCAGCTCAAAGCATACCTGGAAAAGCTCCAGCTTTTTAGAGGCATCCCTGCTGATAAAATCACACTCATTATTTTTCTTAAAATAGAAAACTTCACGTCCCAATCTTTTCAGATGAATAAAGACGACATTTTCCAGCATCCTTCCCCTGTCCTGAGAGAATGAAACAGAATTTGCTTTTATTAAACCTGTATCTATAGCATAAACTTTCTTTGCATTTACCAGCCGGCTTCTGAAAGAAAAATCAAACTGCGGAACTGTAAATAAAAGATAGCTGTCTTCATAATATCCGATCAGAGAGATAATAGTATTTACACTTCCGAGGTCGTACATCTTCCTTAGCTTTTGAAAGCTGAACTCTTTTCCAACGTTAGAAAGCAGGTAAAGCGCAAGTTCTTTAACAAGTTTCGGATTTCTCAGGTTATATCGTACGGTTATATCTCTTGCTATAATGTCATTGAACAATTCCTGAAGTATCATATCGTTTTGCAGCTTGATGTTTTCGGGCATTCCCCCTGATTGAAGATACTCTTCAAAGCTATTCAATGAAGGTTTAGTTTCTTTAAATGAAAGGAATTCCTTAAATGAAAAAGGAAACAATTCATACCTCAGATGTCTGCCGGTAAGTTTTGACCCCAGCTCTTTGCTGAGAAGCGAAGCGTTAGAGCCGGTGATGACAACTGTTTTTTTGTTGTCGAGGAGAGTTCGTATGTATCTTTCCCAGCCCTCAACGTTTTGAAGCTCATCAAAAAAATACAGATCGGAGAAGCCTTCTTCGGAAAAAATATCTTCAAGACGTTTAAAGTCTTTTAGCTCAAATCCAAATATTCTCACATCTTCAAAGTTGAGGTAATTAAATTCTGTGCTGTCTGAAATTAATTGGCGAAGCAGTGTGCTTTTACCTGAACGGCGTATACCAGATATAACCGAAGCATAGCCGGGAACAAGTTTAATCTTAGCAAGCATTTCTCTTTCGATGCCTTTGTCTGTGCTAAGGATATTTTCTTTTTGTGCGGCTAAGGTTTTTGCCAGAGCTTCTTTAAGTACCATTTGCTTTTCCCTCTGTTCGTTTGTAATGAACACTATTGTTCATTAGTGATGAACAAAAATAGCCCATTTATGGACTAATAACAAGATATTTTTCATTTGGATATGCATCTGGTATCAAGCATCAAATATTGCTTTCAACCAGAGACGGACAAGTATCGAATGATGAAGTTAAAATCAGGAATGACCCGTCTTCTCCGCCTTTGGCGGATTCGCCGGGGCTAGCCCGTCTTCGTCTTTCAGACTTCCGTCTCCACTAAAGTTTCGCCGGACAAGTCGCCGGGCAGGCATCACTCAGTGCAAACCTGCACCGGGTATTTTATCGAAGGAATCAGAATAGCAAAGCGGGGCAGAAATAAAAAAGGCGTCACAAGGACGCCTTTACAGAACTTAGAACTGAATATTTAATTAACTACGTGCTTTAGCTTCATTAACTACGATATTACGGCCATCTATTTCTGAATTGTTCAATGCTTTTATAGCATTGTTTGCATCTGAAGAACTCTCCATCTCAACGAATCCAAAACCTCTGGATCTGCGTGTGTCGCGGTCTGTAATAACTTTTGCAGAAACTACATTACCATGTTTTTCAAATTTTTCCTTTAACTCTTCGTCGTTAACCGACCAGGGGAGAGAACCCACAAATAACTTAGTGCTCACTAGAACCTCTAAAAAAATAATAAATAAATTCCGGTCTATTTCCGGAGGGCACAAAACTAAAAATAATAGTTGCCATATACTAATTAATTCTGTAAAGGTGCGTTTAAGTGAATAATCGAAGGTATTCTGTGATATTCCCCTAAACAGCGAATAATTAATAACTCACGTTACGCAGTACTGCTATAAATTTGTCATTCTGGCTGGCTTGCCTCGTCGAAACGAAGTGAAGACGGGTCCAGAATCTGAAAAAATTCAATAAACAAAGATTCCGGACTTCCCCGCCTATTAACGGGTCGCCGGAATGACGCCTATGCGTAACATCAGTTAATAAAAGACCTTTAAGAGTAATGCTATCTGATATCAGGGATCCAGTATCAAGCAAGCTAGTATCCTGTTGCAAGTCCGCCGCCTCTCGGATCGGAAGCGCCGTAAATAATTTTACTTTTCTGATCGATCATTATACCTTCTGCAATTCCAATTATGCGGGACTCAGCATCCAAATCCCAGAAGCGGTAACCCATATCAGTCAACTCTTTCTTCACTGCTTCTGTCAATGCACCCATCTCATAAAAAATTGAATCGGGCATCCATTGATGATGAATTCTCGGTGCTTCAATTGCTTGGCGGATGTTCATATCAAAGTCGATACAATT
>DATIJX010000221.1:0-5126 GCA_035478175.1 Ignavibacteriaceae bacterium | reverse complement strand
AAATGTCAAGAGATAAGTATGTTAAATTTTTATGAAGCAGTAATTATCGGAATGAATAATGCTTATTAATACTGGATTATTGATTTCACTCGTTAGCTTTTTTACTTCTTCATTTACCGTTAAATTTATATAAGCTAATCCGTTCGCACTTGCGTAGAGATATCCATCAGAATCGATAATATTCCAGCTAATTGTTGCGTTTGGATGAATACCTTCGTTTAAGAATTCCCACGTATCTCCAAAATTAGAAGAAAATAATATTCCTTCTCCAGCAGATAATCCTGCAACAACATACTTATTGTTAAAAAGTGAAAGTGAATAAACAGAATTATTATATATTTTTGACCAGGTCTCTCCATAGTCAGTTGAACGATAAATACCTTGGTTTACACCTTGATCCGCAAAAAAGATTAACCCGTTATTACCTGAATCGATTCTATTATATATTGGGGGAGAGGATGCATATATACCATCGCGAATTACTACAAATGAACTATCAATATGATTTGCCTTACAAAGCTTATTTCCTGAGACTGTATATACAACTCCTTCTTCTGTAACTTCAATATTTTGAATAATTGAATTAGGAAGTCCATTAATTATTGATGCCCATGTAATTCCTTTATCAGTACTTCTTTTTATGAAACCGTATATTCCAAGCAAGATAGAGTTGTCAGGGTATAACGCCATATCGGTTACATGTGTTTGGTAACTATGAATATCTGAAGTTGTATCCCAAGTTACACCATAATTAGTAGATTTAAAAACTTTCCCCGACCAGGATGAAGCGAACATTATATTATCATTATCAATAATAATATCAGATAACCAGTTCCATCCGGGGTTTGGTGCAACGAATGAAAGTCCGAGAATAGACCATTTTTGTGTGATTATATCGTATTTTTGAACCCCATTAAATGTAGCTGCAAATAAATTTCCATCATCCAAAATAATTAATCTATTGATTGTACCAGCAGTAACTCCTGTAATATCCCAGCTTTCCCCGAGACTAGTTGACCGATAAATACCTCCATCTGATTCAGAGCAAGCAAAAAGAAGATTGCTCGGACCAGCTTTCACCCGAAAAATATTTTTATTATAAAGACCATTATTAATTTGTAACCAGGAGAGACCATTATCACTTGATTTGTAAATTCCACTCTCTTTAGTTCCGGCAAACAGAGTTCCGTAATCATTCATCGTTAATGAGTAGATAGTCTGACCAGATAAACCTCTCTGACTCCAATCTTCTCCACCATTTGTTGAATGATAAACCCCATCACCTTGTGAAATATATCCAGTTCCAACAAAAATCTCATCGCTCTGTTTGCATAATGTTGTTGCTATTTCAAGAGAAGGTAATCCCGAAGAAATACTAGTCCAAGTTACACCATTATCAGTTGATTTATAAAAATTATTTGAAGCTCCAACATAGATTGCACCAACATTATCCACTAATATTGAAAGTACGGCAACTGAGTTGGGTAATACTTGAACCCAACTATCTCCATCATCGGTTGATCTCATTAGGCCTCCCCAATCACCATCTCCGGCAAAAATATGATCACTGTCATTGAATGCTATTGCCCAGCATTCGGGGCGTGTATATCCGGAAAGCCAGATCCAGGACGCACCCAAATCTGTGGATTTAAATAATCCAGAGTAGTAACCTGAACCAGCAAATAGGATGTCCTTTTTATTGATTCCTAATGCAAAAATTTCATTAAATGGATAAACCGGAGGCAACAATTCCCAACTAAGCCCCGAATCTGTAGAGTTATAAATTCCCTTTCCATCAGAACCGTATGCACTAACGAAAATCTCTCCACCTGATGAAAAAACAACATCTCCCAGATTTCCTCCATATGGACCATTAAGAGAAGAAAAAGAAATTTGTTGAGAGTATCGATTCTCTGCATTAGAAAATACAATTAAACAACAAATGAATAACCTCAATGATTTCATATTTCACTAATTTTAAATGATTCAATAATTATGAGCTTAGAGTGATAAATGGCGGCTATGATTGCCGCCATTGCTATAAATATTATTTAAGCAAAATAAGTTTTTTTGTTGAAATATAATTACCAGAAACAAGTGTATATAAATAAATTCCACTCGGCAATTCTGCAGCGTTAAATTCGATTTGATATTCACCCAAAGATTTATATTCATTAACCAGTTCTGCCACCTCATTTCCTAAAATATCATATACTTTTAAGCTAACAAATGAATTTTCTGCAATTGAGTAATCTATTTTGGTAGATGGATTAAATGGGTTCGGGTAGTTTTGTTCTAAAATAAATTCTGTTATCTGTAAATTGTATTCGTCAACCGAAGTTACGGTATCTCTAATAGCTATCAAGGTTTTCTCCTGACCTGTAACTAGAGACCCAAGATGAGTACCTATAAACAGAGTACCATCTGAACTTATAGCACCTGAATTATCTACCTGATATCCATTAAGTGGTAACTTCCAAAGTAATTCACCTTGATTGGATATTGCATAATAATAGTATCCAAATGTAGAGCCACAATAGATTGTACCATCTGAATCACATATAAGTGGTACAGAAATAAATTCACCTTGTTCAAAGTTGTATCCCCATCTTAAATTCCCATTGTAATCAACAGAAATCAATTTTGTGCTACCTTGAATCGGTGCAATAAAAAACAGATTCCCATTTTGGTCAATTGTTGCACTTAAAAAAGGAGTACTTCCGCCACTTCCCCAAGTGGACGTAAAATTATAACTCCATCTAAGTACACCCTCAGGATTAATTGAGTGCAGCCCAACCGAATCGTGACTGCCGATTATATAGATATTACCTGCGTTATCAACAAGTGGGACTTGCTTTGCTGGTCTGAAAATAAATTCCCATTTTAGCGTGCTGTCTAAGTTTAAAGCATACAAATTACTATCCTTATGTACTATGTATATAGTTTGCCCATCGGGTGAAAAAGTTGGTGAACTAGCGGCAAATCCACTAAACACACCACCTTGATAACTCACTTTCCACCTTATATCTCCATTATGTTTGTAAACTGAATATAAATTTCCATCAGCCGAAGTAAAGTAAATTGAACTGTCTAAATCAATGTTCATAACATGTGAAAATATATTCATCCCATAATCTTGTTTCCACTTAAGATTGCCTCCGTAATCAACTGCATACACAAATCCACCTTGTGATGCAAAATATATAGTGCTGTCACTACTAATTAAAAATCCAGAGTCTGTAGCTAGTGTTTCACCCGTTTTAAAAGTCCATCTTATAGTACCATCTGGATATATTGAGTAAAAGTAATTTGTTGTATCTTGTTGGAGCCAGGTATTTGTACCAACGTACAAATTACCATCCACATCAATCGCTGGTCCGGAAAATACACCAAACTCTAAATCCCTTGTCCATATTAAATTAGGTGTTTTAGGTCCTTCGTATGGTGATCTTCCGGTAGCTTGCGGATCGTGCTTAATCATTGGCCAGGGAGAGTCCATTAATGTTGACCACGGAATCTCTCCCTGCGCTTGACAATACACATCCTGTACATTTACATATAAAGAAATTATTAACAGAAAATATAATGTCATTTTAGTTCTCATATTTTTTAGCTTTAATCCCAATTATAGTGAAGTAGCATATTTCTATTTTAGGAGTAAGAGCTTTTTTAGTGCTCTAAATTTATTCGTCTTAATTTCGTAAAAATAAATTCCACTCTCAAGATTACTTGCATTAAAATTAATTGAATGTGAACCAGCAGTTAGCTGTTCATTTATTAAAACATCAACTTCTCTGCCTAAAATATCATAAATTTTCAGTTCAACGAATGAATCTTCTTTTATTGAGAACGAAATAGTTGTTACTGGGTTAAAAGGGTTAGGAAAATTTTGCAACAACTCATTTGAGAAATCGTTAAAATTATCATCTCCAGATGAACCAGCACTATATTTTGATGGTGCACTGACTTGAATATCAACCGTATCTGAATTTATGGATTCACTTGCTCCATTAATTGCGGTCACAACGTAATATGCGATCCACCCACTTCCGGTTTCAAGATTCCAATCAACGTATGATGTTGCGGTGCTAGTTCTGCTTCCTATAAATGTAAAGTCGCCAATTTGTCCTATCCCTGTATCCACATACCTGTAAATTTTGTAGCCTGTATGATTATACTGATTTGCATTGTGCGTCCAACTAATTTTCGGATGTCCTAAGAAAGCTACAACAGATATGTTTGATGGTGGCAGGGGTTCTAAATTTGTTTTGTCCAGATCAATTTCTTCGTTCTCATCCCATATGGCCAATGTTTGTCCGTGAATAGATGTTTTGTTAGTATCCCATTTTCTATAAATTTTATTTTGATAGAAGCTATATTCAAAATCTTGATCATCCCATCCGGTACTAGGCGGTAAATCAGATGTTCTCCAATCGATTAAGAAGTAGACTCCTTGCCCTTCTGTAGGTACTTCGGGTCCAACTTTTATTTTATATAAACCTAATCCTAATGGTGGGTCGTAACCTTGATAGCTCCAACAAGCATCTGATGCGTGTACATATACAGAGTTTGGAAATGGATAATTTTGGTGATATAAGATAGTTCCTCCTTCATAAGCGGCTGAGATATAATGATTTTCATCCCATACTGTTCCGAGTGGTTCTATAATGACCTCAATTTCCCATTCTTCAGGCAAATCAGCAAAATATATTATTAATTCTCCTCCAGCTATTTCTTGTCCATATAAGTTTATAGAAATTAAAACTAACAATGTTAAGATAAACCTTTTCATTTAATCCTCCTGATTTTTATAGGTAATAAAAAATTATTGTGGTACACTCATTTTAAGCTATAGAAAACCAGTTGGGTAAAAATATGTGGAGAAGGAAAGTTGTGTGAAAGGAGGATGAACATTACGATGGCACAAAAGATTTGTAAGAGGAGAAATCATTCTGTTCTCCTCCAGAGAGAGAGAGAGAGAGAGTTAAATATCGTGCCAGAAAAATATTCATCAGGAAATTACCCCGAATTAATTCTGTCTGAAACATAGAAAATGGATTTTAAAATGTCAAGAGATAAGTATGTTAAATTTTTATGAAGCAGTAATTATCGGAATGAATAATGCT
>DATIJX010000220.1:0-27291 GCA_035478175.1 Ignavibacteriaceae bacterium | reverse complement strand
TTTTCAACTATAGCTGGAATTCGTTTCGAATACTACTTTTTACAATCTTATTATCAGGAAACATAATGGCACAGGAAAAACAAATTGCCTGGGATCTCTATCACTCATACGAAAACTTTAAAGAAAAAAGTTTAACCAACCGACGATTTAAACACTCCGACATTGTTCCATTAATCGAACAGTTAAAAAATAACAAGATTTTTAAGGTGGATAAAGTCGGTAAATCCGTTGAGGGAAGAGATATATATCTAATTTCTATGGGAAGCGGTAAGACTAAAGTTTTTCTCTGGTCACAAATGCACGGTGATGAGCCAACAGCTACTGCAGCATTATTCGATATGTTCAACTTTTTCTCTAATGATAGTGCTTTCCCTGAGCTTAAGAATTTGATTCTATCAAACTTGAGCATTTATATAATTCCAATGGTAAATCCCGATGGTGCAGAAGAATTCCAGCGTAGAAATATTGTTGAGATTGATTTGAATCGTGATGTTCTGAGGCAGCAAACTCCCGAAGCAAAAATTTTGAAAGAAGTTTTTGATAGCTTAAAAGCAGATTTTGGATTTAACTTCCATGATCAGGGAAGAGATTATTCAGCGGGCAACTCATTTAATCCTGCTTCAATTTCATTTCTTGCACCAGCACCGGATTATGACAAAACTCTCACACCTCCGAGAGAAAATGCTATGAAACTCATTGGCAATTTGGTTTCAGTTCTAAATGAATTCGTTCCTGGGCATATTGCTAAATATTCTGATGACTATGAGCCAAGAGCATTTGGTGATAATTTTACTAAATGGGGAACTGCTACTGTTCTGCTTGAAAGCGGCGGCTGGCGTGGAGATCGCGAGAAACAATTCCTTCGTAAAATAAATTATATTGCGCTGCTCTCTGCTTTAAACAGTATTGCAAGTGGAGGTTACGCAAATACAGATTTAAGTGTTTATGAATCCATTCCACAAAACGAAAAGTTTATGATGGATTTAATTTTACGAAATCTAACAGTAAAGAGAGATGATGTTGAGTATCTAATTGACGTAGGTATTAACTTCGATGAAATAAACGTAAACGGAGCGAAAGATTTTTACCTCAAGGCCGAAATTGAAGACGTCGGCGATCTTTCAGTTTTCGCAGGTTATGATGAATTCGATTTGTCAGGATATTCTGTCGAACCTGGAGAAACAAAACCTGAACAATATCTTTCACTTGAAGAATTAGAAAAGATTATTCCTGCTCAACTATACAAAAATGGTTATACAAATGTTATAATGAACAATGCTAATTTTCAGGATGAATATTCTCATCTTCCATTCAATATAATTCTTGATGAAAAAATCATTCCAGAAAGTAAAATCAAACCGGAAGAATCGCCCAACTTCATCATCAAGAAAAATAATAAAGTTAAATTTGTTGTCGTGAATGGATTTCTGATTGACATTGAAAAAACGGAAGATTGGAAGGGTAACTCAATAGTTTACAGGAAGTAGGTAATTTTTCAATGTCTCATCAATCATTAAGAGAAAGATTCAATACAAGCAAAGAAGAACTGGCTAAGCTTGGATTAGAATTTAATACTGAAGCTCTTCCACTCCTGGAGATACTTTACAACACTTCCTTTTGGATTTTGCTAAATAAAAGGGCAACTAAAAAAATAATCAAGCAAACATTTTCCGAAGCAATTGAAAATTGTAATATAACAAAAAATTATGCTGACTGGAATAGCTGGATTCACCGAATCTGGATGAGGGAAATTCTTGAATTCTATTCAGACAAAGAAAATGACAAACAAACTATTTTTGATTTTATCGATCACGAACAAGTAAACCTCAGCGAGGTCAAGGATGCCTTAATCTCTAGACAATCATATGATAAATTTATTAAACCTCTCGAACAGCTGCCTGCAGTTTTACGAATCCCGATGATAATGAAAGAAATTCATTCGCTTAATTATGAAAAAATCGCTGAGCTGATTGATGTTCCCGATGGAGTAATTGCAACAAGAATTTACCGCGCAAGAAAGTTATTATATCTTTTTATAAAAGACGATTTTAATTATAAAGAACAGAAAAGAATGGGAGTCCCCGAAGGTTCACCCAAATTGATATTTGATTTACGACGATGTGCATTACTGATTGATGATGAACTCACTGATGAACAGAAAACGATTTTCAGTGAATCAACGACTGATAGTAATTTGTACAAAGCAGAAAATTTGATTCAAAGCGAAATTAAAAAGCTTTTTGGAAATATAGCTTCAGATAATCAGATGACAGCAAGAATAAGAGCCAAAATAGAAAGAAAAGCCAATAAGAGATTCGGATAACCGGATTTAGCTACACATTCCTCAGATCCTCCACTAAAGTGTCCTTCTCTGATGAAAGCTTATTTTTGATAATAAACTAAACATTTTAGCTGCGATTGAATTGCTGTATTCAAAAAATTTGACTATAGGGGGGCTTAACCTTAAATTAACATCCTGAATTAAAAAAGAGTTAATTATGGCAAGGATAAAAAATATAGAAGCGTTTTGTAACTCGTGCGGTACGGTACAGAAAATGGAAATCACTAGCAGCGTGACCGGCGAAGAATCAGAATATAAAAAGTGGGCGAAATGTAAATCCTGTAAACAGGTGATGCTTGTGGATATCAGCGATATTATAAAAAGCAACAGCGCCACATTAGAGGGAATTGAAAATGAAGAATGCAAAAAGTATTCGCCTTTAAGCACTTTTGAAATTGGAGAAACAATATATCACGAAAATTGGGATGATTTTGGAAGAGTAGTTTCTAAAGAAACTCTTACAAACGGTAAAAGCTCAATTTCAGTTGATTTTCAAAAATCAGGTTTAAAAAAACTTATCGAATCATTAAATAACCAAGAAGCGAGGTGAAATAATTTGGTTGGCATATCAGTCGGTGAAAATGAATCCATTGATAAAGCTTTAAGACGTTTTAAAAAGAAATACGAGAGATCCGGAATTCTTAAGGAATACAAAAAGCGAACTTTCTTTGTGAAGCCTTCAGTTAAAAAGCGAATGGAAAAAATTAAGGCCACCCGGCGCGCTCAGCGATCCGATGAATTTTAATTTTATAAGCCCCTCTTCGAGGGGTTTTTTATTATTTGAGATGTAAAACCGGTTCTATAACTTTTGGTTCTTTTTCTTTGGAATAATATTTTCTTAAATGCTTTATTATTGCATCGTAAGCTTCATCAATCGTATCACACATAGTAAATAAGCTCAAATCCGATTTGCTGATCATACCTAGCTCAACAAGCGCATCAAAATTAATTATTTTGGTCCAGTACTTTTTGTCATAAATAATAATTGCAAGCTTTTTTCTCAACTTTGCAGTTTGAACAAGCGTCATTATTTCAAACATCTCATCCATAGTTCCAAACCCCCCAGGAAAAACCACCAATGCTTTAGAGAGATATGCAAACCAAAATTTTCGCATAAAGAAATAGTGAAACTCAAAACTCAAATCCGGTGTAA
This sequence comes from Ignavibacteriaceae bacterium, assembly GCA_035478175.1. Classification (GTDB taxonomy): domain Bacteria; phylum Bacteroidota; class Ignavibacteria; order Ignavibacteriales; family Ignavibacteriaceae; genus IGN2. The sequence continues at coordinate 23,797 of DATIJX010000220.1, read as the reverse complement.
CATAATTGTTAACAAACTGCTCAAATGGTATGCTTATATTTAATCCAATAGAGTAACCACCGGCTTTCTTTGCTCCTTTATTTGCTGCTTCCATTATGCCCGGACCTCCACCCGTGCAAACGATAAACCTGTTAGCGCTCGTTTCAAGATTCATCGACCACTCTGTTAATCTTTTCGAAAGTTCAACGGCATCTTCGTAATATCTTGACATATCAAGATAGAGTTGTGCTTCACGCAGCTTCCTGGCGAAATTTTCAGTTTGTTTTGGATTAGAAGATTTGATTGTATTGTATTCTCTAAGTGCATCTCTTCGCGTTTTTAGCCTTGCAGAACCAAAGAAGACAATGGTATCCATCACTTTGTATTTTTTAAACTTACTCTTGGGCTGAAGGTATTCAGTTATTATCCTGATTGTCCTTCCATCTGATGAATTAAGGAAATCAACATCCTGATATGCTTTGACTGGCTTTTTCATTTAACCTTAAAATTTATTTTTACTATCTGTTGAATGTTTAGGAATAGAATGATTTATTTGTAGGGAATAATTATTTCTATTTTTAACAAAAGTAATATAAATATATTGTTGTTCATTATCATTTCAATTTAGATTAAAGTACTAATATTACTCAATGAAAATTCTGGTCACACTTTTTTTTATAATTTTTTCTGTCAACAATCTTTTTGCTGAAACACCTGAAAAGATTATTCAAGAAATTGATGATATTATTTCAGGAATACCTGCCAGCACAAAAATGGCAATTCTGATATACGACCCATTAACGCAGGATACTTTAGTTTGTATCAATCATACTGAATCAATGATTCCAGCATCTAATACAAAGTTATTTACCACAGCGACAGCTCTTGAATTAATGGGTGGAGATCATCTCCTATCCACAAAAATATTGGCAGATGATGATGAAATATCGGACGGCATCATAGAGGGAAATATATACATCAAAGGATTTGGAAATCCAAACTTCAGCTCTGAGGATCTGGATAAATTAGTAAATCAATTATATCAATTTGGACTTCGAAAAGTAACCGGGAATGTTGTTGGCGATGATACTTACTTCGACGATGTTTACTCAAGGGACGATTGGATAAGTGAAGAACGTGCAAATGTTAAGCTTCCTCCAATTTCAGCATTAGTTATCGACAGGAATAGAACGATAGTCACAAAGAAACGTAAAGGCAAATACCGAAATTATTTTGTTGATGTTGAAAACCCTCCTCTTTTTGCTGCAAAGAAATTAAAAGAGAAATTGATTTCATACGGAGTAGAAGTAATTGGAAATCCCATTTCCGGAATAGCTGATGATAATGCTAGACTTCTGGTTGAGTCATCAATCGAACTTCGTGAACTGCTCAAAGAAACAAATAAAAGCAGCGATAATTTTTATGCTGAATGTTTATTTAAAACTTTAGGTTCAGTTTATAGTGGAAAGCAAGGAAATTCGTTTTTCTCAACGCAAGCAATTCTAAACTACATTGAAGATAATAGTATTTATTCGGCAGGGACAAAAATAGTTGATGGCTCAGGTATATCCAGGTTTGATCAGGTTACAGCAGGAGCTTTAGTCGGATTGCTTGAAAAGGTTTATTTCAATATTAAGCAATTTGATGATTTTTTTAATTCACTTAGTATTGCAGGGGTTGATGGAACATTAAAAAAGAGAATGATCGGAACACCTGCAGAAAATAATTTCAGAGGAAAAACAGGAACTCTGAATGGCGTATCATCAATTGCGGGCTATGTTACAACTGCAGATGATGATGATTTGATTGTCTGTATAATGTTTGAGTTTACTACTGGCGGAGCAAATAAATACAAAAATATTCAGGATAGAATTATTGAAATACTTGCCGGATGGAAAAATTAAAGCCCTGATTGAATCTCATTCAGGGCTTCATTAAAAAGTTTAGTCAGTTACTCTTTACTCTTGTTCGGGAATCTGCTGCGGTAATGATGGTGTTTGAGGAATATTTTGTCTGCCTGTTTCCTGAATAATACTTCTTTGTTCCTGTGTTACTTTACCAGGCAAAAAGAAAAGGTTAGCTACAATTGCAAGAACAGCAACTATTCCTGCCAACCACCAAGTTGCCTGACTCAGAAAATCAGCGGTTCTTCTTGTTCCAAACATCGAACTCATACTACCTGCACCACCAAATGTTCCGGATAATCCGCCACCTTTGCTGGCTTGCATCAATACGACTACAATCAGAATTACGGCTGCAATAGAAGCAATTAAAACTAAAATACTATACATAATTTTTCCTTTGTTCTATATAATCTAAAATTTTTCTCTTTGTTTGTAGCGGGGGAGGGATTCGAACCCCCGACACGTGGATTATGATTCCACTGCTCTAACCGACTGAGCTACCCCGCCCTGTTTGATCCCACTAAAATCGGGACGCAAATATAGCCACAAAGCTTAATATTTTCAAAAATACGGGAGAATTACATTACTATAACAATCCAGAAGGTCTATAAAGAATTCTTTTCTTTTTCGAGACTATTCCACAAAATATCCATCATTTTATCCAATCCATGGCCTGAGATTGATGAGAATATTAATGGTTTATCTTTCATGCCTTTAAACTTAAAACGCGAAACTTCCTTCATTTTTTCAGAATCAATCAAATCTGCTTTTGACAGGGAGACAAAAATTTTCTTCTGAATTAATTTCGAGCTGTAACTCTTCAGCTCATTCATCAGAATATTAAAATCATTCTGATAATTTTCTGAAGTTATGTCAATGAGAAAAAGAATTATTCTCGTTCTTTCTATATGACGAAGGAATTGATGACCCAATCCTTTACCTTCGGATGCACCTTCAATGATACCCGGGATATCTGCAACAGTGAAGCTTTGAAAATCTTTATACTTAACAATTCCAAGATTCGGTTCGAGTGTGGTGAAGGGATAATCAGCAATTTTTGGTTTAGCAGCAGATATTTTTGAAATCAAAGTAGATTTTCCTGAATTCGGAAAACCTACCAGCCCGACATCTGCGATTAATTTTAATTCGAGTATTACTTTTTTATGCTCACCAGGTTTTCCATCTTCTGCAAAACGGGGAGTTTGATTTGTAGGAGTAGCAAACTTACTATTGCCCTTTCCTCCATTTCCACCTTTTGCCAGAATTATTTCTTTTCCATCAGCTTCGAGATCAAAAAGTAATTTTTCTGTCTCCGCATCTTTGATAACAGTTCCGACAGGCACCCTAATTAGAACATCACTTCCATTCTTTCCATCTTTCAGTGAATTACCGCCTTTATCTCCGTCGCCGGCATTGTATTTTTTTTTGTATCTGAAATCGAGAAGAGTGTGAAGATTTGTGCTGGCTTTGATTATAACATTTCCACCGTTTCCGCCGTCACCACCTGAAGGACCACCTTTGGGAACATATTTTTCTCGTCGAAAAGTTACGGCTCCATCTCCACCTTTGCCGGCGTACGCTTCAATTACGGAATAATCGACAAACATCAGGCTTGCCTGAAGTAATTAGAAACTGAGTTTGTGAATGTTATGGCTTCTTTTGAATAAGGACTGATTTTGTATGAAGTGAAGACTGCTTTCAAAATCTCTGAGGCTTCTTTATAAGAATGACAATCCATAAGCCTTTCAATTGTATTTGTAAAATCTTCTTCATCATTTGCAAAAATGAAGGAAACGATTTTTTTGACTTCTTTTCTTCTTAGATAACTGAAGAGATCTTTGGACCGAATCACTCTACTAACTTTTTCTCTCTCCTCATTAACCTTTTTTTCAACTACCACTCTTTCTTCAACTGCAACTGGCTTTGGTGGTTCCGGCTTCTCATCAATTATCTCTTTTTTAATTTCATCAACAGCTGCTTTTTCTTTTCTATCCGTTGATACAATTTCATCAATGCTTTTTATATAATCATCCAGTCCATCTTCCTCAAGAAAGGGTGAAAATAAATCCTTGGCTTGATTCACATTATCGTCAGGAATTTCTTTTACTTCCTCAAAGGATATCTCTTCTGAAGGAACACCGGCATTATACTTGTCCACGTCTTCAAATATATTCAGCAATTCGTTTTCGAGTGTTTCAATATCAGGGAGCTCTGCATCTGAAGCTTGCTTGTCTTTTTCCAAAACATTTTCGAAATTTTCGTCAAATGATTCACCGGGTTTTTCTTCACCAATAAAATCCCGGATCATTTCACTTACAATCTCTTTTTCAATACCTTCATTTACAGACTCTGACTCAATTTCTATTTGATCGGAGAACTCATCTGTTTCCAGTTCGGGAATTTCTTCAGATAATGATTCACTCTCTACAGATTTAGTCGACGTTAAGTCCTCTCCTGCTAAAAACTCTGATTCTTCTGAGTCTTGCTCAAACAGCGTTTCTTCTTTATCATCTAAATTAGATTTCTTCATTCTAATTTCATTTTCAGGAATTTCGCTATCAGTTTCTTCAATAAGCTCTTTTAGTTCTTCATCATATAAAGAAAGAAGGGTTTCTTCTTCTTCCGGACTCAGGAATGACTCAACATTTGTTTTATCTATTTCTTCGGCATATTTACCCGCTAGTTCTTCCAGGTTTGTTTTTTCTGATTCGTCATTTAAACTTTCTTGCCCATCAATTAAAATTTCCGAATCTGTAATCGTAATCTTTTCAATCTTTTCTTCGTTAACTGTTGAGTATAAAATCCGTTTCAGGTCATTTTTATCATATCGTTTTTTCTGACCTTCGGGAACTTCTTTACGAAGCCTGAATACCAACTCGAGCATATTTTTTTCTTTAAGAAAGATTTCAATAGCACTGGATGAAACCAGATTTTTTTCAACTCCACCAATGTTAAAGAAGTCCCCCATAGATTTAAGAGCGTTTTCGACTAATTGTTCCTGGCTTGAACTGAATAATTCACTATCTATTTTATTTAGAATAAGATCAAATTCGGTTAGAGATATCTGTACAAGTTTTCGTTTAGACAGATATGCGGAGAGAACCTTTCTGAAATATTCGTAGTAATACAAATAGTTTAACATCATCTGAAGCTCTTCAACAGAGATGATAGGCTGCTCATTAAAAATTAATTTTGTTAAGGACCACCGTGGTCTAACAAGGTAATTGGCATTAAACGAAACTGCCTGCAGAATTAATTTCTTCAAATCATCGGATGAAATTTTTTTATTTCTCTTAATTTCTCCCGAGATTCTTTGAAAATGATCCGATATTTCTTTACCTGAATAATCAAAATAGGATTGCTGCAGAAGCTTGCGTCTATCAGCATAGATCATAAAATCCAGTTCTGCAGAAATGTAGCACACGACTGCTGGATGTAGATTGGTGGTTGTGATTTTTTCAAATGTGAATACAGGACCAAGATTTTTAACCTGGTTGAGGCAGAAATCACCGATAAATTTAATTTCTTTTTCAAACATCACTATTCTCTTTAATTTTGCGATCTCAAATTAAGAAACAGAATAACTATTGACAAATTTCTATTTCAATTAAGTCTCATCGAAACTAATAAAAAATCCCGATTAAACTAAACCGGGATTTTCTATTTTTCCAATAATACTTGATTTATTTACACTTCTACTTCTTTATTTTTAATCTTCGCCATCATAAAATCTCTGTTCAGCCTTGCAATGTTTGTTACTGATATTCCCTTGGGACATTCAGCTTCACACGCATAAGTGTTAGTGCAACTTCCGAAGCCAAGTTCGTCCATTACTTTGACCATTTTTTCAACTCTCTGGTACCGCTCAGGTTGACCCTGAGGAAGAAGAGCGTATTGAGAAACTTTTGCTGAAACAAATAACATAGCAGAAGCGTTCTTACAGGCAGCTACGCAAGCACCACAACCAATACAGGCTGCAGCATCCATTGCTAAGCTTGAAATCTCTTTTTGAATTGGAATTGCATTTGCATCAGGAACACCGCCTGTGTTTACTGAAACATAACCACCTGCTTGAAGTATTTTATCGAATCCGGAACGATCAACCATTAAATCTTTTATAACGGAAAATGCTTTTGCTCTGAAAGGTTCTACCCAGAGTGTATCTCCGTCTTTGAAGTTCCTCATGTGAAGCTGACAAGTTGCAATTTTGGCTAATGGTCCATGTGGCCTTCCATTTATAACAAGTCCACAGGTTCCGCAGATACCTTCGCGGCAATCGCTTTCAAAGTGAACAGCTTCTTCGCCTTTTAATTCAAGGGTATTATTTAACTCATCGAGCATTTCAAGGAAAGAAGCATCGGGAGAAACCTGAACATCGTAATTAACAAAGCTTCCTGCTGTGTTGGAGTTTTTCTGTCTCCAGATTTTAAGCTTTAGGTTTATTTTCTTTGCTTCCATTATTTGTAACTCCTTATCGCTGGTTTCACATATTCAAATTCAAGTGGTTCTTTGTGAAGGTTCCATTTATTCTCGCCTGCAAATTCCCAGGCTGAAACGTAAGAGAATTTTTCATCATCACGCTTTGCCTCGCCATCTTCAAATTGATATTCAGTTCTGAAATGCCCGCCGCAGGATTCATTTCGGTCAAGTGCATCAAGCGCCATTAGTTCACCGAGTTCAAAGTAATCAACTAATCTTCCTGCACGTTCAAGAGTTTGGTTAACATCATCACCGCTCCCGGGAATAGTAACATTTTTCCAGAACTCTTCTTTTACCTGTCGTACCTGATCAATTGTTTTCTTCAATCCGGATTCAGTTCTACCCATTCCAACATTATCCCACATAATTCTGCCGAGCTGCTTATGCAGATCATCAACTGTTCTCTTCCCTTTTATAGAAAGTAGTTTGCTGGTAAGATCTTTAACTTCCTTAGCAACTTTTTCAAATTCAGGATGATCAGTCTTTACTAATGTTGGCTTATCTCCTGCAAGATAATTTCCCATTGTGTAAGGAATAACAAAATAACCATCGGCTAAACCCTGCATTAAGGCAGATGCACCTAATCTGTTTGCACCGTGGTCAGAAAAGTTTGCTTCACCTAGTACAAACAATCCTGGAACGTTACTCATCAAATTATAATCTACCCACAAGCCGCCCATTGTATAGTGCGGTGCAGGATAGATCATCATCGGAGATTTATATGGATTTTCTCCAGTAATAGTTTCGTAAATCTCAAACAGGTTTCCGTAGCGTTCTTCTATTACGTGTTTACCGAGTCTGTTTATTGCATCTTTGAAATCAAGATAAACGGCATCTCCACCTTTTACGCCTCTACCTTCATCGCAGACTTCTTTTGCTGCACGTGATGAAATATCTCTTGGGGCAAGATTTCCAAACGAAGGATATTTTCTTTCAAGATAATAATCTCTTTCATCTTCAGGAATATCACCCGGATTTCTCATATCTCCTTTTTTCCTGGATACCCAGACTCTTCCATCGTTTCGTAATGATTCACTCATCAAGGTTAATTTTGATTGTGATTCTCCATGTAACGGCAAACAAGTTGGATGAATTTGTGTAAAGCATGGATTTGCGAAATAAGCTCCTCGTTTATGTGCGCGCCAGATTGCTGTTGCATTACAGTTCATAGCATTCGTAGAAAGGAAGAATACATTTGCGTAGCCACCGGTGGCAAGAACAACAGCGTGAGCAGAATATTTTTCAATCTCACCTGTTAACAGATTTCTCACTATAATTCCTTTCGCAGCCCCATCAACAATTACAACATCAAGCATTTCTCTTCTTAAGTATAGCTTAACAGAGCCTTTATCAACTTGTCTGTTAAGTGCGCTTACTGCACCAAGTAAGAGCTGTTGACCTGTTTGTCCTCTTGCATAAAAAGTTCTGGAAACCTGCGCACCACCAAAAGATCGGTTATCAAGCAAGCCGCCATACTCTCTCGCAAACGGAACTCCTTGGGCAACGCATTGATCAATAATATTACTGCTTACTTCTGCGAGACGATGAACATTTGCTTCGCGTGCACGGAAGTCGCCGCCTTTTACAGTGTCGTAAAAAAGTCTATAAGTTGAGTCACCGTCATTCTGATAGTTCTTAGAAGCATTTATTCCACCTTGTGCAGAAATACTGTGAGCTCTTCTCGCACTATCGTGAAAAGTAAAATTTAGCACATTGTAACCAAGTTCACCAAGTGAAGCTGCTGCTGAAGCTCCTGCTAATCCTGTTCCAACGACTATAATAGTGTATTTTCTTTTATTAGCAGGATTAACCAGCTTCATATTGAACTTATGATTGGTCCATTTTTCGGAAACGTGTCCTTCGGGAATTTTAGAAACTAACTTAGTCATTGGTTACCTCCGTAAAAGAAAAAGAAATAGATCGGCATTGATGCAAACCCGATAGCCATAAATACTGCGTAGATGGTTCCAATTTTTTGGATGAGAGGAAAATATTTTTTATGGTTCCATCCGAATGTCTGAAAAGCACTTTGAAATCCATGATGAAGATGAAAGCCAAGTAATATCATTGCAACCACATATAGTAATACATACCACCATATCCCAAAAAAGTAAACCACTATATCAAAGTACTGATGAATATCTGCAAGACCCATTGGATCGTGAACATTAAATCTCCAGAAAAAAGTACCCAGGTGAGAGACAAGAAAAATAAATATAATTGAACCTGACAGAAACATCGTCCTTGAGAACACATCACTGTTTTCTGATGAACCATTAACTTTATAAGTAACACCGCGAGCTCTTTTATTTTCAATCCATAATTTCACACCATTAAAAATGTGTAAAACAAAAACAGCAAGCAGCACAACTTCAACTACACGGATAAGCGGCTTAACAACGGCAAGCGCTTCGACATAACCATTGAAGGCATCTGCGCCGAAGAATAAAGTTACGTTTCCTATCAAATGAACGATTAAAAAAATCAGCAGGAAAGCACCAGTAATCGCCATCATCAGTTTCTTGCCAATTGATGAATTAAGAAATTTAGTAAATGAACTCATAAGCAGACTCCTTTGTCATCCGTTAATTAATAAGCTTAATTATTGAACACACTAAGAATTTATTTAGTTCACAAGCTAACGGAGAGATTATTTTAATGAATGTCAACAATTTTCGAGATGTAGTATTAGTAAGTAGAAATTTGTTGATCAAAATTATCATTAAGAAAATCTAAAATCAATTTTAGGCTGAAATAGTTGCTTTGTGTCAAAAATTGTGTTGCTTTTTATTCTTATTAAGATTAAGTTTAGATAAGAATAAAAAATATTTCGCAATTATTCATCCACTAACTACGGATTATATATGAAAAAGTTCTTCAACAATCTTTGCTTCACGGTTGTAATTGTTTTTATGACATTTACTTTTAATGCACAAGCAATCAGTTCAATTAGTAGCATAACATCTATACAAGGAATTGTAATTGATAAATCAACTCAGGAACCTTTGGTCGGTGCAAATATACTTGTTAACGGAACTAATTTGGGAACATCTTCTGATATGAACGGAAGTTTTCAATTAAATATTCCAGCAACTCATAAAGTTACATTTACAGTTTCTATGATTGGTTATAAATCAGAAACAATAGATATAAAGGATCTTCAAAATGTTACCGAGCCTCTTGAGATTAAATTATCTCAAGGACTTATAGAAATGGGTACGGTGGTAGTAACCGGTACAAATACTCTCCACCTGTATGAAAATACTCCTGTTAAAACGGAAATCATAAGTAAAAAAATTATTGAGCAGCAAGGTGCATTTAATTTAGCTCAATCTCTCGGCTTACAGACAGGTGTAATGGTTGAAAACGATTGCAACAATTGTAACTTCATGCAAGTGCGGTTATTAGGATTTGATGGTAAGTATTCCCAAATTCTTTTAAATGGTGATCCGGTTGTCAGCTCGTTGGGTGCAGTATATGGTTTGGAACATTATCCAAGCGAGATGATTGAACAAATAGAAATTGTTAAGGGAGGAGGCTCGGCACTTTACGGCGCAGGAGCAGTTGCCGGTACAATTAATATGATCACACGAAGACCAGCTTTCAACAGCACAAAAATTAACTATACCGGCAGTTCGGCTGGTGGTTCATTCGATCAATTGGTCGGTGCAGTTGCTGAAATTGTCAACAATGAAAACACAGCAGGACTATTTTTATTTGGTTCTTTACGGAATAGAAATCCCTATGATCATAATGGCGATGGATTTACAGAGTTAGGCAGACTTCAAAACGAAACAATTGGTTTTAATAGTTACTTCAAACCGTTTAGCAATTCAGAGATTGAAGCCTCATTTTTTGGGTTATTCGAAGATAGACGTGGGGGTAATGATCTCGATAAACCGCCTCACGAAGCTGATATAGCTGAATATGTAAAGCATACTAATTATGGCGGCAAACTTAAATGGAAACACAAACTAAATTCTGAATTTCAATATACAGCAAATTATGCTTTCAGCATTCTCGAGCGGGACTCTTATTATGGAGGCCTTTCCGATGATACTCCGGAGGCACGATTAGAAGCTCTGAATTATTATGGTTACACTGAAAACCCCGTTCACATTGCTGGTTTATCAGCAGATTATTTCATTTCTAATCATATACTAACTGCAGGAATGCAGTATAGCTATGAAAACATATTAGACCAGAGTGTTTCAAATTCTGCATATTATGTTAATGATACTTATAAAAACACAGGACTTTTTATTCAAGATGAATTATCATTCGGAGAAATGCAGCAATTCAAGTTAATCGCCGGAGTTAGATCCGATAAAAATTCAATACTTGAAAATTGGATTGTTAGTCCCAGGATCAATGCTATGTATCAGATGTTCGAAGCGTTAAAATTCAGAGCAGCTTATACTACTGGTTTTAAACCTCCACAGATCTTCAGTGAAGATTTGCACATTTGTGGACTGGAAGGAACACAACGAGTTATTCGAAATGCAGATGGCTTAACTGAAGAAAGAAGTTCCACCTTATCTGCCGGTTTAGAGTTTTTAGATTTTGTAGGTGATATTCCACTGCTTTTTGGTTTAACAGCTTTTTATACAAATCTATCTGATGCTTACGTAGAAGAGTTTATTTCCGCAGATGGTAATATTGAATACTGGGAACGTATAAACAGCAGTGGTGCAAACGCAAAAGGAGTTGAATTTGATTTTGGTATTAAACCAATCCTTGGATTAGAATTCAGAGCAGGGTACACAATTAAAGAAAATAAGTATGAAGAAAATCTCCCGGATTTTAATACCGATCAGTTTCTTAGAACGCCGGATCAATTTGGATACCTCAGAACCTCTTACGAAATGGGTTTGGGATTCAGTGCATTCGCATCTTTGAAATATACTGGCGGTATGTACGTTCCTCACGAAATTGCAGTTGAAGGTGAGGATGATCCTTTGCTTGAGCTTAATGAGAGTGACAGCTTTTTAGAACTTGATCTGGCACTGACTAAAGATTTTCAGCTCGGAGACTTAACCAGTGCCTTTACACTTGGAATTAAAAACCTGACAAATGCTTATCAGAAAGATCTTGATTTTGGAGTAACCAGAGACCCTGCGTATGTATATGGTCCATCACAGCCAAGGACTGCTTATTTAGCTTTTAATTTGAAGTTTTAACCGTTCCGGGTGAAAATAAAAATGATATACAAGCAGCTATACTGAGTATGAAAGATTAAATGAGAATAATTCTACAGCATTGTGGTAAAGATGAATAATCAATAAATGATTTTATGCAAGTAAATATTTTGGAATGAAATAATTTATTCAAAAACAAATTGAATTAGATGATGAAAGAGTTTTTAGAGGTAATAAAAAATAACGATCCAGATTCCACTTTGCTGTGGGTTTACTTAATTGCAAACATTCTGTTATTAACTTTTTTTGTTACGCTTTTCTATTTATAACTAATTAATTAATAAACGCTTAGGAGAAATAATGAACAAAGCAGTTACTATTCTTTACTACCTGGTCATCATTGCATTTTTTACACATCCAACCTTTGGTCAACCAAAGAGCATTGATTCTCCAGAGACCGCTGATAAAAGCGAGTTAGATACAACCTTCATAAAAATGAATGACTTCCCACAGGTAGATGTTATTGGCAGAAAACCTGCTCTGATTAATCGTATTCCTGGCTCTGCTAACATTATAACAGAAGCATCATTAAAAAACGATAAGCCATTTTCCGGTAACGAAATGTTCAAAAAGGTAACCGGGCTAAATGTGGTTGACGAAGAAGGAGCTGGACTAAGAGCAAATGTTGGGATAAGAGGACTTGATCCTGATCGCAGCAGAAATGTTTTAATGATGGAAGACGGAATACCTATTGCCTTAGCGCCTTACGGTGAACCTGAAATGTATTACACTCCCGCAATTGATAGAATGAAAAGTATTGAAGTGTTAAAAGGAAGCGGTTCCATTTTATACGGACCACAAACTATTGGTGGAGTAATTAACTATATAACTTATGATCCTCCGCTTTCTCATTCTCTTTCACTGCAAGTGAGAGGTGGCGATGGCGGCTATTTTAATGGGCAGGCTGCTTACGGAACTACTGTAGATAACGTCGGATTTCAATTTGGATTTTTACACAAACAGGCAGATAGAATTGGAATAACAAGATTTGATATCAATGACCTGACGGCAAAGATCAGATTTCAAACGGGAGAAAATTCAAGAATAGGAATTAAGCTGGCATTTTATGATGAGAATTCTAACTCAACTTATGTTGGATTGACAGCAAGCATGTATGATAACGGAGATTATTATACTATCATCGCTCCAAATGACGAGTTGGATGTAAGAAGATACTCAGCAAGTCTAACTCACGATTACTTCTTTTCTGAAAGTGCTTTTCTTCGAACAACAGTTTACGGCTACACAACAACAAGAAACTGGCTTCGTCAGGATTTCAGCCGAACGCCAACCAGTAATTTGACGGGCGTTGTTTTTGGTGACACAACGGTTCCGAGAGGTGCAATCTATATGAGAAACAGTACTGGAAACAGAAATAGACAATTTGAAGTTGCCGGTGTTGAACCAAGATTTAGTTACAATTACAACATCGGAAATCTTAAAAATGAGCTTGAGGGTGGATTCAGATTTCATTATGAAAGAGCATTCGAGCAAAGAATTGATGGCAGGACTGCTGATGCAAAATCCGGAGATTTAAGGGAAGATGAAATAAGAACCGGTTATGCAGAAAGTATATTCGCTCAAAATAGATTTTTCATTAGCTCAAACTTCACTGTAATACCCGGAATAAGATTAGAAAATTTTCACTTCGAGCGGGAGATTTTCAGAATTGCTTACAAGGATACGAGTGTTATAAATAATGATGATTTGTTTACTCCAATTCCTGGCATTGGAGTTAATTATAACTTAAACGATGATTATTCGATATTTGCCGGGGTTCACAGAGGATATGCTCCTCCAAGAATAAAAGATGCAATCACGAATGACGGTACCGCTCTAAACCTTGATGCTGAATTAAGCTGGAATTATGAAGCTGGCATCAGGGCAAGTTTTGCTTCCCCAATTTATTTTGAGTTAACCGGATTCCTGATGGACTTTTCCAACCAGGTAATTCCTGTATCAGTATCTTCGGGCGGATCGGGAACAGGATTAGTAAACGGCGGCGAGACAATGCACATCGGTGCCGAAGCCGGAATCCGTTTTGACATTCATCAGCTTTTAATAACCAAATATATTGTCTCTCTTTCAGCGTTTTCAACCTACGTAAATTCAACTTACAGAAATGATCGTTTCATCACGGTTGGAAGTGAGACAATTAATGTAAAGGATAACAAGCTACCTTATTCACCTGAGTTCACTTTTACTGGCAGCCTGGATTTTAGTACACCATTCGGACTAGGATTTAATCTTTCTGCAACATACGTGGGCGAGCAATTCACTGATGAACTTAACTCACTTGAAGCAGGACCAAGCGGCGAAACAGGACAAATGCCTTCATTCATTACAGCAGATATGACAGCAAGTTATCTTTTAACAAGTTTGAACAGCAGCGTTTATTTTTCAGTTAAGAACTTAATGGATGAAAGATATATTGCTAGCCGAAGACCGCAGGGAATTAAAGTTGGTATCCCCAGGTTTATTTCTGCTGGTATAGAACTCTCTTTATAAATCTTTTCTTCCATAAAAAACTTATCTTTCTGACAAGGTAGTGGCTTTGATGTCACTACCTTCAATCTTTCAATACTATGAAATAACTACGAGAATCTTATTTTTGCACCTTAATTCTTGGTTGTAAATGTTTTTCAGAATTAATTGAATGAATAAAACACTTCATAAAATTTACATCGGTTTATTTTTTGCTATTGGAATCAGTGTAACCATTCTGCTCGCTATCTACGGATTTGATTACTATACAACACCACTTGAAGAAAGATTTTTTAATCCCGATCATAATGCACTTAAACCGAGCGGTGTCATCGGTCACGGACTTGGCATATTAGGTACCCTGATGATGATTGTGGGTGTATCTACTTATATAATCAGAAAACGCTATAGAAAATTTTTTAACTTCGGATATCTGAAACATTGGCTGGAGTTTCACATATTCCTTTGTTCAGTTGGTCCTATTTTAGTTCTTTATCATACATCATTTAAATTCGGTGGAATTGTTTCGGTTAGTTTCTGGAGTATGGTGCTGGTAGTGTTTAGTGGAGTAGTTGGAAGATTTATTTATCTTCAAATCCCAAGAACTATCCAGGGACAGGAAATCAGCATCAATGAGTTGAATTCAATCAATGAAAAATTGGCAATAAGAGTTAGAAGTGTGTTGAGTGAGGATTCTTCAACTTTATCAGAATTTGAAAAAATTTCATCAGCGGATCGGTACAAGTTATTTAATCTGTTAACAGCCGCTGGATTTTTTGTAAGGGATTATTTTGATATCAAAAGAGTAATGAAACTTTTAAAAATGCGGATTAAACTTTTAGGAATCGGAAAGTCTGAGAAAAAAGAACTGATTAAAGCAGCAAAATCAGAAATCGTGATCGCCAGAAGAATTGCTTTATTAAGAACATTCCAAAAATTGTTTCACTGGTGGCATATATTTCATTTGCCATTTGCAATAACAATGTTTGTCATAATGGTCGTACATGTAATTGTGACTATTATATTCGGTTATAAGTGGATATTTTAATTTATCTAAAGTTTAGAAAAGAGGATTAGAATGAAATTCAAACCAATATATTTTTATGGAATACTTGTGGTAGCTGCGGTAGCATTATTGATTGTCGTTGGCATACAGGAAACGTCCAACTCAACTGAAGTTTTGATATCAAACGATCAATCGATGCCCGACGATGATGTTCACAAGCAATTAAAAAGTCCAAGTGGTAACACACCCGGTAAGGAAAATGTTTCAGAAGAATATAAAAAGAGAGTTGCTGCACTCGAAGAAAAAATTTCAAATAATCCCGCAGACACAGTATCGATGAAAGAGTACGCTGATTTGCTTTCTGCATCACATAAGATGAATGAAGCCATTCCTTATTATGAAAAAATATTACAGATTAACTCAAAACGGACAGATGTTTATTTTTCTCTCGCTTTTATCTATTACAACAAACAGGATTTCCTTAAGTGTGAAGAAGTAAACGATAAAGTGCTTTCCTACGATCCGGAAAATCAAATGGCTTTGTACAATTTAGGTGCTATTGCTGCAACTCAGGGCAAAACAGATAAAGCAAAAGAATTCTGGAATAAGGTAGTTTCAATTAATTCAGAGAGTGAAACTGGCAAGCTTGCAAAAGAATCTTTGGGAAGATTATAACTATTTCTCAAGGGTTTTTATTTCTAATTCTTAATCTTTGAATTAAATAATAAACTCCAATCAATAAAAGAGCAGCAAGTATAATCTGAATCAATCCAAAGGAAGATGCGCTTTTTATATCTACTGCAGAAATATTTCCTGATAAAACAAAAGCAGACCAGTAATATGGGTTGGCAGAATACTTTCTGATGAAATCAAGCTTAGCTAATCTCAACGCTTCAGATTTCGAGTTGCCGTCGGCAAGATGTTCATAAAAACTTTTCATAAAGTATGAAGTATATTTATCATTCACATCCCACAAAGAAACAAGAACACTCCTGCTGCCGGCCTCAATAAAAGCTTTCTGCATTCCGATGATACCTTCGGCTGCGTCAATCCTTCCAAGGCCTGAACGACAGGAGCTAAGTACAACAAGATCGCTGTTAAGATTTAGCTGAATAATTTCACCCAGTTCAAGAAAACCGTCGTCATCATCATTTTCCTTCGGTGAAAACAAAATCAACGGCTGATCCTTCAATAAAAAAGAGTGCGTTGAAATGTGGATTACATTGCTCAACGGAGCCTGTTGTTTAAAATTACTTTCCGTGGCGTCTTTCAATATGAACATTTGACTTTCAGAAATTGTTTTATCAATACTTTCAATTTCAGCTCGAGAGTATTTAAGCGGAAATAATAAAATGTTTCTTGCCTGCGAAGGATTCAAATCCACCAAACCGCTTCTTACACTCAAAGCAAATTCAGCATTATCTATAAACGGATCCCCGATAAGTAAATTTTGATTAGCAGTGCTTTCAGTTGTGCCCGATTGCAATTCATAAATGGAAGCTGACGGAGTATAAGAGATGTTAAACTTTTCCAGTAAAAATTCTTTGTCATTATAATAGTATGGGCTTTCACCCTCTGTCCATTCAGTAACGAGCATTTCGAGAGGGAGTTTTACGAGTTCAAAAGGTAAGCTCACAATCAGGTTAGATGCCTTAGGAATTTCAGAAAGAATATCTTTGAACAGAACATCATAAATCTTAAATGCAGATTGAGCATTGAAGGAAAATAAATCCTCGTTAACATAAATTTCTTCACTCTCAAGATTGGAACGATAAATTGGTGAAACCTGAGTTATCAATTTCAACAGGCTGTCGCGACTCACTGGAATATTTTTATGAATTAGTTTATCTGAGCTAATCCTGAAAACATTGAATGATTTTTCACTGATATATGCCGAAATTAAATAATCATTTTGATCAAGTTTGCTCTGAAATATTTTTAAGTCAAGTTCAGTATTAGAATTTAATATCTCAGCAAGTGAGCCAGATTGAGATGTTAATTCAGCTTTTATTTCTAAAGCAAGTCTGTATAAAGAATCTGAAGTGGTTTTATCGTAAAGACCAGAATTGACCATCCACTCAAGGTCAATCAACTGGTTATACTTTTGTTCATCATCCAGATTTGATAACAACTTGAGTCTGTTGAGGTTGGCTTTTGTATTTCTCGATCTCGACTTGTCAATGATTTTAAATGCTTCCTCTGCTTTATCCTGATTGAGATACAATTCCGCGAGTGAGTTATAAACTGAATTCATTCCTGAAAAATGTGCAATCTGAATTTCCTGGTTCAGGCTAAGCGGGAAAGAAATTTTTTCAATCACTTCGATTGCCGTGAGGTACCATCTCTCTGCCTGAATAACATCAAAGTCTTCATCATAAATTAATCCAAGCAAATAAGCAGCTTCAACCTGGTTGTTATAATCGCTTGCGGTTCCACTTAAGTTAAATGCATTCTTGAATTTAGTAATCGCCAAATTTCCCTTAATCTGAGCCTGAAATATTTTCCCGAGATATAATTCCTGTAAACCGATTAACTGATTTAGCTCATAAGTTTTTGAAACTGTCTGAGCATCTGTTATCAATTTAACTGCGAGGAGATAATCGCCTTGAAGAAAATTGAGATAACCAAGTTCAGTCTTTATTACAATTGAACTATAAATATCACCGACGTTTGATGCAATGTCGAGTGCTTTGTGAAAATATTTTTCAGCTGAAGCAAGACTATCAACAGAAGTTAGAACCGTTCCTATTTTTGAATAAAGTTTAATTTGTTCGTATGGTAATTGAGCTTCCGCAAAATAGGATTCAGTTGCCTTCAGTGTCTCAAGTGCTTTGTATGGAAGATTGATATTGTAATACAATGCACCAATCCCCTGTTCGATTTTTACAGATGAAGAAATATCTTTTATCGAGTCAGCAACTTCTTTTGCACGATTATAATACTGAAGCGCTTTAGAATAGTTTGATTCGTTTGAGTAAACGTCAGCTAATCCAGTCAGGTTTAGAATTTGTCCCAATTTATTCTCGCCAGCAAAGTTTAATCCCCGACTGTAATAATCGAGTGCTGATTTATAATTAGCAATTTGCAGATAAAGTGAACCAATGTTGCTTGACAGGTATGAAAGCCGCTCATTGTTTTTCAGCTTCTCATAAAGGGAAAAACTTTTTTCGTAATTCTTTCTCGAATCAATCAAACTGGCTGTATATGAGAACGAAACACCAAGTTCCGAATAAAGGAATGCAAGCAATTCCATATTCTCAATTTCCTCAGCCATCTTAATAGCAAGCTGAAAATCATCTCTCGCTTCAAAAATCTCTCCATACACATCCTTGATTATCGCTAGGTTAGCAAATGATTTTATTTCCTCAGCTTTATTTCCTGATTTAATTGAGAAATTCAAAGCTGACGTATAATTCTTTTTTGCTTGTTCGTACTCTCCGGATAAGTAAAAAATAGATCCTTTTAGATTAATGATTTTAGAAAGAAACTGATCATTATTTTCGCACAAGCTTTCTGCACTAATGAGATTTGTGAAAGCTGCATCATAATTTCCAGTTATTCTGTATGCATTAGCTAATTGAAAATAAATATCCTTCGATTTAATGCCGTCAGAAACGAGTGATTGGAATGTTTCTATTGCCTGAGTAGTTTTTCCACTGTGCAATTCAACCAAAGCTTTTAAGTAGAAATAAAATTTATTCGATGCATCTGATTTACTGTTTTCAAGCCATTCAGATAATTTGTTTGAATTGCCTGATAGCTTGCCCAGTAAAGCGAGTTCTTCATAGTAAATAAAGTAATCCGGGAAATTTTCAAGAAGAGGAAAAAGCTGGTTGAATGCTTTTTCAAATTCACCTTCCCTTTTCTTTAATAAGGCAGATAGAAATTCCTGTTCGAATTTTGATTCAAGTGAAGTTAGTTCATCCTGGAACTTGCTTTTATCTATGGGTTTATTCTGAATTAAGTCAAGGTAATAATTGAATTGCTTAGAAGTTTTAATGTCAAAATTATTAACGGATTTTTTTTCGGAGTTGAGGCTCTGATTGGAATTAATAGATTGAGAAGAATTTGTTATTCCTAAAAAACTAAGTAATACCGTTGTCAGGCATAAAACAGAAACAAAAAATTCTTTTAGCCAGAGCATCTATCAATTCTTCTCCAATGTAAATATCAATTCTGAAGCTTCCTTTGAGAACCTGCCTTTTCCATCAATTACTTTTCTGAAATTAGCTGCAGCAGCCTCAGTGCTGTCAACCAGTAGATAAGCTCTTCCAAGATAGTAGTATGAATCAAGCTTCAGGCTTTCATAATCACCGGAATTATTTTTGTCAATTGATTCTTTAAGATTTGCAATTGCAAGATTTACATTTTCTTTGTCATACGACTTGAATAATCCAATGAAATCTTTTTCAGAGGCTTTCAGATATGTTATCCCAAGAATGTAGTGAGAGTAAAAGATTGACCTTTCATTCTGATGACCAATAATATCCTGTGATAAAAATTCTATTGCTCTGATAAATTCTTTATTGTCAATTGCATCCAGTCCTTTTTGGAATAACGGAGAAGTTCTTCCCCTGGTTTTATAAGCATCTCCCCATTCACTGGCGAAAATATTTTTCTTGTAGTCAGGAGTTAATCCCGATGAAATAAAAAATAAACCGACATAAGCAATGATTAAAACGGAGAGAGTCGCAAAAGCGTATCTGAAAGTAGTCGATCTTTTGAAAATGGCTAAAGGTAAAATTGATTTAACTTCAACTTTTGATGCTGGTTCAGAATGAATTGCTTTCTCTACATGCTCAGAAATATCAGAGAATTCACTCAAAAGTATTTTGTATTCTTCTCTGCAGGTTGAACATTCTGCAAGATGAGATTTTATTTTTTGACCAAGTACAGCTGCGACTTTATTCTCAGGATCATCTCCCTTTTCAAACAAAACATAAGAAGCAATTAAATCGGTCGGCACATGTCCCGAAGCTGATAAAGAATTAGTTAAGGTCCTATAAGAACTAACAAAAGATTTAATCTCTTCATCTGAATCTGAGAATTCAATTAATAATTTTTTCTCTGCTTCAGTTAAACTTTTCTTTTCAAGGAGTTCTAATATTTTATCAAATTTTTCCATTGCTAACATTTATTTTGTTGATCAACCATTTAGTAATCCATTAATCTTTTTCGTGACATTTATTCTAATTTATCTTTCAGCTCAATTAAAGTTCTGTAAAACATTTTTTTAACAGCAGCTTCATTTTTATTTAATTTCTCAGCAATCTCGTGAAATTTCAAATCACCCCAGAACCTTAGTTTAACGATTTCCTGTTTTTCTTCACTTAAAGTATCTAAAACAGATAAAATGCTTTCCGCATCGATCATTAAAGAGCTATCTGCTGTATTATCAGGTGCGGGCATGCTTTCCTTGAGCGGTGTGAATGTTCTTCCTTTTTCCTTTTTATACCAGCCGACAAAACTGAGAAAAAGAACTCTTCTTAGCCATTTTTCTGGTTCTAATATATTCTGATATTGCTCTGCGAAGGAGAGATAAACGCTTTGAGTAAGGTCATCAACATCGTCTATATTCTTAATTCTTTTCTGACGATGCTTCGATAAGTAATAAGAATAAGCGATTTGACGGACAAAACCGCTAAGTTTTGAGAAAGCACCCGAATCCCCTTCTTTTGACCTTTTTAGAAGAGAATCAAGCTCAGAACCAGAAATGTTTATATAATCTATCTTTTTATCTCTTTATTTTTGTCACGAAATTACTAAAGTTGATACTAAGTAAAAAAAACGAAGTTACTATGAGACTAATTTTAACCATTATAATAATATTATATACATCTCTTTTACGAGCACAGCCAGAACTGGATATCAAACCAGATCAGATTGTTTTTGAAGATCTTTTTAACAGAATTGATTTTGTTTATCTCATTAACAAAGGCAACGCAGTTTTAAGTATTGATAGCATAGCTTACAACCAATCAAATTACATAATTGATTTTGAAGGCAATCGGCAATTACCTTTTACAATCTTACCAACTGACTCTGTTAAAATGAATGTTACCCTCAGCGGTTTCTATAATATAACTAACAGCGATACTTCCGATACTATGTATATTTTTAATAATGGTATTCAAAATCCTAATCCTCTCAGAATTAAAATTAATTTTTTTGATGATGACTTTGGTTTTGCTGCTGGGACTGTCAGAGACGGTGCAACTCCACTTGACAGCACAACTTTGTACTTCTTCTATAATGGAATTTATTTATATGATAAGGCAACAACCAATTCACAGGGGAATTATTTAGTCGAGCTGCCAGAAGGTGATTATACAATCGCTGCCGAAAGACAGGGCTATTATGTGATGTTTTATGACAGCACATACGATCCGTTCTTTGCGAAGCTTTTAGAAGTAGATGACGATGATACCGTTATTGTTAATTTTAATATGAAAAAGATAAACGATTTTACTAAATCTATATCCGGTCAGGTTTATGATTCTACACAGGGAAATTTGGTTAATAAAGGTATAGTGATTGTAAGAACCGGTACTCACGTTCCAATTCCGCTGTTAAAAGAAAATCCTCTCTTTCCTGATCCTGTTAATGCAGTTGCCGGTTTCATAAAGCAGGATGGATCGTTTACTATCTATACTGAATATGAAAATCATTATTACCTGCAGGCTCATACTGATTATTTCCTGCCAGGATATTATAATGATGAAGGACTTGCATCTGTTTTCTGGCAGAATGCAGATTCGATTCTGATTGACGGAAACATTACAGGTAAAGATATTTCATTACTCAGGGACTCATCTTTTGGAAATGGAAGCATTGGAGGTACAATTAACTTCGCAACTTTCTATGATGAAACAAATTTTGAAGGTATAACTCTTTTAGCAAGAAATATTAATACCAATGCTTTATATTCATACAATTTCGGGAAACAGGAAGCAGTTTATAATATTTTTAATATTCCATACGGGACTTACGAGATTGTTGCTCAAAAAATTGGCTACGAAAATGCAAATAGCCAGATTGTAACAATTGATCCTGGTAATTTTCAGATCACGGGAATAAATGTAACTTTTTTACCAACCAGTGTTAATGAACAGCCTGAGCTGCCAAATAATTTTATCTTATACCAGAATTATCCAAATCCCTTCAACCCGGTAACAAATATATCATTCTACTTGCCACAGGAAGCAGATGTAAAGTTGATCGTAATAAATATTCTCGGTGAAACCATAGCTACTCTTCTAAACAACAAATTGAGTTACGGGAATTATTCAGTTCGTTTTGATGGAAGCAATCTTGCTTCGGGAATATATATAATTCTGTTTGAGGCAAATCAATTCCTGTCAAGTAAAAAGATGCTTTTACTGAAATAATCTGCCTGTTATAAAAATTCAGCTTAAATATATTTAAGCGATTTACTAAGTTTGCCTTAAATCGAATTATCTTTTTTAATAATTGAAGACACAGGCAAATAAAAAAAAGAGTTTAATTGAACAAGGATTAAAAACAACCCTTATCGGGATTATTGCCAGTTTTATCCTTGCGGCAATTAAAATTTTCACAGGCATAGTTGGCAATTCATATGCTCTCATCGCTGATGGAATTGAATCGCTCACCGATATTTTTACTTCATCTATTGTACTCACCGGATTATATTATGCTTCAAAACCTGCTGATGAGGACCATCCTTATGGGCATGGAAAAGCAGAACCTTTTGCCGGAGTTGCAGTTTCATTAGGAATTTTTGTTGCAGCCATCATTATTATTGTTCAAAGCCTTTATGAAATAATTACTCCGCACCATGCACCCGCCTCATTCACACTTATAGTTCTGGTGCTAGTTATAGTAATAAAGGAAAGTTTATTCAGATTTGTTATTAAAGTCGGTACAAGTGTAAACAGCATTGCAGTAAAAAGCGATGCGTGGCATCACCGCAGCGATGCAATAACTTCTGCTGCGGCATTTATTGGAATTTCGATTGCACTAATTGGTGGAGACGGATATGAATCAGCGGATGACTTTGCTGCATTGTTTGCATCGGTCATAATCATCATAAACGCATACAGAATTTTTAAACCAGCATTATTCGAACTATTAGATACAGCTCCACCTACCCAGGTTGTTCAAAAAGTTAGAAGTGTTGCTGGAAAAGTCGAGAACGTAATGGGTATAGATAAATGTTTTGTGAGGAAAATGGGTTTTGATTATTTCGTTGATATTCACGTGCTGGTTGATGCAAATCTTCCAGTCCACAAGGGACACGAAATAGCTCACAAAGTAAAGGATGAATTAATGATGGAGTATTCTAACATAAGTGATGTGCTAGTACATATTGAGCCATATTTTATTGAGAACTAAATGGAAGATGTTAGAAAAATTCTAATTAAAAATAAATTTCTTGAGCTTCTCCCATTCCTGACTAAAGAATCCTTTAAGGAAATTGATGACTTGTTTTCTGCTTCACTTTATCAAAAGATTCCTGCAAATAAAATTATTTCAGTTGAAGGAGATGCATGTAATTATTTTTCCTTTCTGCTGAAGGGAGTTATAAGAGTCTATAAAGTTGGATCATCTGGAAGAGAAATTACTCTTTATAGAATAAATGAAGGTGGTTCGTGTATCCTCACCGCCTCGTGCATACTATCCCAAAAGTCTTTTCCTGCAATTGCAGAAACGGAATTGGATTCAGAAGTTTTAAGCTTGCCGGCAAATTTGTTTAAAGAGTGGGTAAG
>DATIJX010000219.1:0-108945 GCA_035478175.1 Ignavibacteriaceae bacterium | reverse complement strand
CTTGCTAACCGTAATCACGGAAAGAAAGAATATTATCTTGAAAAAATTCGAAACATAAGATCGCAGTAAATTTTCTGATTTTATAAACTTATCCTCAACACTTGCATTTCCTATGGCGACTGATCTATCAACAAAAAAATTAAAGAAGAGTTTTTACCGGAGAGAAGTATTAGTTGTAGCACAAGAATTACTTGGTAAAATCCTTGTAAAATCTCACGGCAAAGAAATTATTACAGGAAAAATTGTTGAGGTTGAGGCTTATCACGGCGACACAGATGAAGCTGCCCACTCTTATGGCGGCGTCACTAAGCGAAATGAAATTATGTTTGAAGCGGGTGGTTACCTTTATGTTTATTTTACATACGGTGCTCATCATTGTTGTAATGTTGTGACCGGGAAAAAAGGACAGGGAACTGCAGTTCTGATTCGTGCCGTTGAGCCTGTTGAGGGAATTGATAGTATGATTAGAAATCGTTTTGGAAGAAAACTTAAAAATGATAAGGAGATTTTCAATTTAACCAGCGGACCAGGTAAAGTTTGTCAGGCTTTTAGTATAGATAGAACTCATTCAGGTACAGATTTGACAGGAAATAAAATATTTATTTTGGATGGAGAAAAAATCAAAAGTAAGGATATCGGGATTTCAAAAAGAATTGGAATAACAAGATCAGTAGATTTACCCTGGAGGTTTTTTATTAAAGACAATCCATATTTATCGCGTAAATGAATTCACCAAAAAACATATTGATTGTTCGGACAGATCGCATTGGGGATGTGGTTTTATCCTTGCCGATGGCTGAGCTTGTTAAGAAAAAATATCCTGATTGTAAAGTAACATACTTCATCAGGGATTACACAAGTTCTCTTATTGATGATAATCCATTCATCGATGAAATAGTTATAGCTGAGGAGTTAGATGGAAAAATTCTCTTCGGAAAAAATCTAAAAAAAATAAAATCAAAGAAATTTGATACTTGTGTGGTAGTAAATCCAACCTTAAAAATTTCGCTGTTGATGTTTTTAGCCGGAATAAAAAATAGGATTGGAACAGGTTATAGATGGTATTCTTTATTGTTCAACAAGAAAGTTTTTGAGCATAGAAAGCATGCTGAGAAACATGAACTTGAATACAATATTAATCTTCTCAATAAAATAGATATAGACTTTAAAGACTTTTCGAACGGGATTAAATTTTATTTGCGAGTTGATGAAAAAAGTTCTGAAAAAATAAATTCTATTTTATATGAAAAAGGATTTAAGTCAGGGAATAAAATTGTAATTATTCATCCCGGGAGCGGCGGAAGTTCAGTTGATCTTCCAAAGAAAAAATTAATTGAACTCACCGGAAGGATAAGCAATCTTAAAAATGTTACAATATTAATTACTGGAAGCAAAAGTGAGTCTGAACTTTGCCGGGAATTTGAAATAAGTGAAACTGTTGTGAACCTTTCCGGTCAACTTGATATTTCTTTATTAAAAGCACTTATAAACAAAGCAGATCTCTTCATTTCAAATTCTACAGGTCCAATGCATATAGCTGCAGCATTTGGAGTGCACGTTATAGGCTTTTTTCCTAAAATTTTGTCCTGTTCACAAAAGAGGTGGGGACCGTATACTGAAAAGAGGACAATCTTCATCCCAACAATTGATTGTAGCAATTGTACCCGCGAACAGTGCGAAAAACTTGACTGTATGAATAGTATTGATATTGGCAAAGTATTTGACGAAACTAAGACTGTATTGAAAAATCTATAATTATATGGAGATTTAAATGTATTTGTGTAAATGGATGTATGTCGTTTTGTTCATCCTCTTGGGCAATTTCCTGATTGTTCCACAATCTAAAGACGAATTCAGAACTTTAGAAAATAAGGCTTTTAAGGAAGGTGAGAAATTAGTATTCGATCTTAACTATGGATTTGTAACTGCAGGTATTGCCGTAATGGAAATTCCCAGAATTAAAAGAATATCCGGCAGGAATGCTTATCACATTAACTTTGAAGTTAACTCGGTACCCAGCTTTGATATGTTTTATAAAGTAAGAGATCGTTATGAAAGTTACCTTGATGTTGAAGGATTATTTCCCTGGAGGTTTGAGCAGCATATAAGAGAGGGCGGATATACACGTGACTTTTCCGCTTTCTTCGATCATCGAAAGGGTAAAGCAAAAACAAGCGAAGGCGAATATGAAATTCCAATTTATGTTAATGATATAATATCTGCATTCTATTTTGCGAGAACCCTTGATTACTCCAATATGAAAGTGAATGACTTAATTCCTTTGAAAAATTTTTATAAAGATAAAGTATACGATTTGGATGTAAAATATTTAGGTAAAGAAACCATCGAAGTGCCCGCTGGAAAATTTGAGTGCGTTATTGTTGAGCCATTGGTTAAAGAAGGTGGACTCTTTAAGCACGAAGGAAATATTATAGTCTGGCTTACAGATGATGAGCTAAAAATGCCTGT
This sequence comes from Ignavibacteriaceae bacterium, assembly GCA_035478175.1. GTDB lineage: Bacteria > Bacteroidota > Ignavibacteria > Ignavibacteriales > Ignavibacteriaceae > IGN2. Next base: position 106,476 of record DATIJX010000219.1, on the reverse strand, counting down.
GAAGGTTAGAACTAAAATCATTATTGGACACGTTGAAGCAAAACTTACCAGCTATGAAGGACTTGCGGGTGAACTGGAATCTAAACGTAAATAATTATTAATCGTTTCTCATTGAAGGGAGCTTTGTCTCCCTTTTTTTTACTGAGGTTAATATGTATTGAAATTATTAATGAGTTTTGAATTGTTTTTTAATAATTAACAAATGTTGCTTCTTATGTTTTGATCTTTCGAGAAAAATTGTTAATTATATTTAGATTTTATCTGGAGAATTTATGAGGCTAAATATCCTTTTCCTTTCTTCATTACTGCTTAATATAACTACGGTTATTATATTTCTTATCCGAAATAATTTACATAAACCGGAATTAATAAGAGGATAAGATGAAAAAATTTATTTACTTCTTTTTTGTATTAATATTTACTCCTGTCATTTCTTTCCCCCAATGGTCAACTGATCCAAATAATAATTTAATAGTTGGTTACGGCTTAAACCCTGACCTTTGCAGCGACAGTGCGGGAGGATGTTATATAACTTATGAATACGGCACGACCGGCTATCCAAGAAAATTAGGGTTAGAGAGATTAGATAAATATGGTTACAAACCGTGGGGAACATTAAAACAAATACCTGGCGAACTGCCGGAACAATGGTACGCAGAAATTATTGAAGATGGTGAGGGCGGAGTTATAATTTCTTATTTAGATGACCTAATAGCAGGTTCAGATTTTATATATAGAGTACGAGTACAGCGTGTAGATAGTGCAGGTAATTTATTATGGGGGCAAACGGGTGTTAGAGTAACCACAGAAGAAATAAACCACGGCGTACAAAGATTGGTAAGTGATGGCAACGGAGGATGTATTGTTGTATGGCCAAATCAATTACAAAATTATACTTATGATTACAGGGTGAACAGAATAAATAATTTAGGAGAACGCGCCTGGGGTGACACAGGAATATTTCTCGAGAATAGTACTGACACTCAACCTGCAAGTATAGTGAGAGCAAGTAATGGAAATTATTATATACAGACCAGCACAATATACCGTATAAACCAAAACGGGCAGATAATAAACCAGTACTACGGAAATATGCTCGGTCAACCTGTAGCAGACCCTGAAGGAGGAATAGTATTAAGCGGGAGAGTTGGCAGTATAAACAACATAAGGCTTGTAGCACAAAGGAAAGACTCACTTGGCAATAACCTCTGGCAGGAACCTTATGTTGAAATTGCGGATAGTCTTTATATAAATACACAATTGCAAATACAATACAATAATGGTTATTATTATTACAGTTGGAGCGGGACAAAAAATGGCATCAACCGAATTGCTCAATTTCAGGTGTTAAGATTAGACGGCAGTAAATTATTTCCAGATGCCAACATTCAAGTTAGTGAAAATACACCTATAGGTAGTCCCTATATTATTTCATCAGATTCTGGCAGAACGATTTTTATATGGAATGATGCAACGATTTCCTCCACCACTATTGCTCAACTCTATGATACACTCGGTAATAAGTTGTGGAATGAAAATGGCATTGTTGTTTCTTATCCTGCAATAGCTTATCAGAATACCACTGATGGTCAAGGCGGTTTTATAACTAGTGGTCCAATAAATCAGTTTACAATAGTAGCTCAGCAAGTCAACAAGTATGGGAATTTAGGTGAAGTTATTCCTGTACCGGTAGAGATAATTAGTTTTATTGCTAACGTAACAAAAGGTAAAGTTGAGTTGTTTTGGCAAACAGCAACTGAAACAAATAACTCAGGTTTCGAGATTCTCCGCTTTTCTCAGAAAGACAACGAGTGGAATACAATTGGTTTTATCCCAGGATTTGGAACAACAACAGAACCAAAGACATATACATTCTTCGATGAAAATATTGTAACAGGAACATACAAATACAGATTAAAGCAAATTGATTTTGATGGAACATTTGAATATTCAAATGAAATTGTAGTTGAAGTTGATTTGAAACCAAAAGAATTTGCGCTTCGTCAAAATTACCCTAATCCATTTAACTCATCAACGATTATAAAATATCGAATTCCAAAAGAAGAAAGGGTTAAATTAAACCTCTACAATATCCTTGGAGAAAAAATATTAACTCTATTTGAAGGTGAGCAGGAAGCAGGGGAACATCAGATTAGCTTATCGTCAGACGAACTACCATCAGGAATTTATTTTTATAGTCTTGAAGCAGCGTCAACAAGACTAATTAAAAAACTAACAATCATTAAATGAAAGGGAGGCACAATGAAAAATTTGTTCAAAGTTTTGTTAAGTGTTTTAATTCTATCAATAGCAGTAGAAATAAAACCAGCCCCGTTTGACACGGGGATGATTACGCTACAACAACCTGATAGAACAGAATTCACGGGAAGAATTTGGGGCGATGAATTTTTTTTCTGGGCAGAAACAGAAGATGGTTACCGTTTTGTGCAATCCGGTGATGATTTAAAGATGCCTGTGAAGGTAAGAACTAAAATCATTATTGGACACGTTGAAGCAAAACTTACCAGCTATGAAGGTCTTGCGGGAACGCTGACTTCAAAACGCTAATATTATCTGAAAGTGATTGAAATGAGGAGGCTTTTGTCTCCTCTTTTCTTATTAATCATTTTATAATTTATTAACTTTGTTCAAACAATAATTATAGAAAACTAAAAGACTAAATTGGAAGAATTGAACAACCAACCAGAACAAACTGAACCTGAAAAATCAGAGGAACAAAATGTATTGGCGGAAACTTACTCTCCATATCCCCTTATTTCACCAGTTGCAGCTGCATTTCTTGGATTAATCGGCGGATTTATTCTCTACCAGTTTTTAGGTGGACTTTTAACTCTGCTGTTTTTCGGTTTTGATTTAGAAGCAGCACCGGTCAACGGTTTACGATTTATGACTATTGTTGGACAAATTTTATTCATCTTTCTTCCTGCTTTACTTTTCAGCAAATGGATTTACGGAGATGTTTCGAAAATTATTTCTCTCAAATTGCCGAATTGGAGAGAATTAGTTCTATTCGTGTTAGGAATAATAATTCTAACTCCTCTTCTTCAAAGCTATCTTTATATTCAAAATTATTTTATCGAGCAATGGGCAGAAGTTTCACCGTTCATCAACTCAATAAAATTTTTACTTGACTCGTTAAATGAATTAATTGAAAAAACATTCGGCAATCTGATTCGGGCTGATAATGTACCTGAAATGCTTTTAGTTATAATTACCATTTCTGTTGTACCTGCTATTTGCGAAGAAGTGATGTTCAGAGGATACATCCAACGCAGTTTTGGTTTTAAGTTCAAACCACACATAGCTGCGATTTTCACTGCATTGTTTTTTGCTTTATATCATTTTAACCCGTACGGACTAATACCACTAGCGATTATAGGATTTTATTTGGGATTTGCCGCTTACACAAGTCAATCACTGGTTATACCAATTATTATACATTTCCTGAATAACTTCTTTGCTGTGATGCTATACTTTATCATTGGCGATGATGAGTTATTCAAAAGTAATGTTTCCGATGCCGCAGCTCTCGATGCGAACATAATTTATTTTATAATATTGTTTTTTATGTTTACAGCATTATTGTTTTTTATCAGAAATTATTATAAGAAAATTAAAATTGCACAGGAGGTTTAGATGCCAGTATGTCCAAATTGTAAATACGAATACATCACCGGAATAACGATTTGCCCCGATTGCAATACGCCTCTCGTTGATTCGGTGGATTTAAGCAAGTACTCTGATCTTTCTGAAGATGATTGGGTGCTTGTTTATACTGCTTTCAGCGAAATTGAAGCTGATATGCTGAAAGAAAATCTTGAAAGTGCAGGAATTTCCGCATCAGTTCTTTCACAAAAGGATTCAAGTTTTCCCGCACCCGGTGATCTATCAACAGTAAAATTATTTGTCAAAAAAGCTGATGTGCATGATGCACTTGAGTTCATTCAGGAAGTTAAAAGAAAACCATTAGACTCAGAGGAAGATGCCGACGAGTGAAAATTTAAAGAGAGTTTTAGTTTCCATTGCCGCAATCCCGTTTATTTTAATTGCAGCTTATTTGGGTGGGTACTATTTCTTTTCATTCGTAGCTCTAATTAGTCTGATCTCGTTTTACGAGTTCAGTCTTTTAGTCAGGCATAAAGGTGCAAATGTAAATTTGTTTCTCGGCGGGATAATCATTTTCATTTTTCTGCTTAATCAATTTCTTGGCTTAGTCGATCCTGTTGTTATCGTTCTGCTATCTTCATTATCACTTTTAACTTTTGAACTGTTTCGTAATAAAGGTTCAGCAATTTTTAATCTTGGCTCTACTTTTCTTGGAATTTTTTACATCGGAATTTTTTCTGCTGCGCTTATTTCACTTCGTGAGTTCTATTCAAATGACTTTTATGCAGAAAACCTTGGTGCATATTTTATTATTTCAATCCTAGCTTCGATTTGGATAGGTGATTCTGCTGCATATTACGGGGGGATAAATTTTGGCAGGCATAAATTATTCCCGCGTGTTAGTCCCAAGAAAAGCTGGGAAGGAGCAATTTTTGGTTTTATTTTTTCTGTCGGCGCTATGATTTTAGTAAAGGTGCTTGTGCTGAATTCTTTAAGCTGGACAAATGTTTTAATTATTGGAATTATTATCGGTACAATAGGTCAAATCGGTGATTTAGTCGAATCCCTGTTGAAGAGAGATTCTGAAGTGAAAGATTCATCTTCGTTAATTCCCGGGCACGGTGGATTTTTTGACAGGTTTGATTCTCTACTTTTTAGTGCACCGGCAATATGGATTTATCTTAATTACTTTGGTTGACGGAACTCGAACAGATGAAAACAAGAGAAAAAGTTAGTGTAATAACTTTAGGTTGTGCAAAGAATACTGTTGATTCAGAAAGACTTCTACGCCAGCTTCAACTTAATAATCTTGATCTCCGCTCAAACCCTACTGAAGCAGACACTGTGATTATTAATACCTGTGGTTTTATTGAAGCAGCAAAAGAAGAATCAATCAACACAATTATGAATGCCGTTGCCAGTAAGAAATCAGGAATAACAAAAAGGATTTTTGTAGCCGGCTGTCTTTCTCAACGATATAAGAATGATCTTCAGCAAGAAATTCCTGAAGTGGATGTGTTTTTTGGAACGGAAGACTATGAGAAAATTGTAAAGGAACTTGGTGGCGAATTAAAAAAAAATCTTTTGGGTGAAAGAGTTGTCTCAGTTCCCTCGCACACAGCTTATTTAAAAATTTCAGAAGGATGTGATCATCCTTGCTCATTTTGTGCGATACCAATTATGCGAGGATTGCACAAATCTAAATCTATTGAAGATCTTGTTGCAGAAACTGAATTCCTTGCTCGTAACAATACAAAGGAATTGGTGCTTATAGCACAAGATACTACCGATTATGGAAAAGATCTTTACAATAAAAAAAATATTTCGGAACTTATATCCAGGTTAAGTGAAGTTAAAGGAATCGAGTGGATCCGGATGATGTATGCGTACCCTTCGCGATTTCCAAACAACTTAATTGATGAAATAAAAAATAATGAGAAAGTTTGTAAGTATATAGATATTCCTCTTCAGCATATTTCGGATAATATTCTCAAGTCTATGCGAAGAGGAATTACGAGCAGACAAACAAAAGAATTGTTATCTCAATTAAGAAATGAAATTCCTGGTTTAGTTCTCAGAACTACTTTTATTGTTGGATACCCGGGTGAAACAGAAAAAGAATTTCAGAAACTTTGTGATTTTGTTGAAGAATTCAAATTTGAGAGAATGGGAACTTTCACCTATTCGCAGGAAGAAAATACAGGAAGCTACGATCTTGGTGATCCTGTCCCTGATGAGGTAAAAAGGGCACGGCAGAGCAGGTTAATGGAAATACAGCGGGAAATATCAGCTGAGAAAAACGGGAAGCTAATCGGCAGTGAACTGAAAATATTGGTTGAATCTCTCGAAGGAGATTTTTATGTTGGACGCAGTTATCGGGATGCACCTGAAGTTGATGGGGAGGTTTTAATTCCTTCAAATGGGAATAGGATTATTCCCGGTAATTTTTATATTACAGAGGTGTATGATTCAGATGAGTACGATCTTTTTGCAAGATTAAAATAAATTTAAGGATTTACTAAAATGAAAAAGTTATTATTTATTTGTGTAATTCTGTATCCACTAAATTCCTTTGCGCAAGATGAGAACTTATCCCGGATACCGGACAACAAAATAAAATACTACCAGGACTTCATGTCATTCAAAGGTGAAACTGATAAGGCCAGACTGGATTATTTTATTCATGTGCCTTATAATGCAGTACAGTTTGTAAAAACCGGGCAGGGGTTCGAGGCAGCTTATACAGTTACAGTATCTGTTTTCGATGAAGAAAAGAAAAATCTTGTTACTGAAAAAATCTGGAATGAAAAAATTGTTGCGATTAGTTATGAATTAACTAATTCCCCCGAAAATTTTAATCTTGGTCATCGTTCATTTGAATTAACTCCCGGAGTTTATTCAATAAAAACTTCCTTGTTAGATAAAGAATCGAAGAATGAATATAATTCTGAAAACAAGGTTGTAGTTAAACAGTTCACTCCGGTTCCCGCAGTGAGTGATATAATGTTAATTGCCAGAAAAACTGTTGTTGAAGGAAGCTCGAAAATTATTCCAAATGTTTCCAGGAGTGTCGTGACCGATAGAGATCCCTTAGCAACATTTTTTGAAATTTATTCGGATACTGTTTCTAATATATTTGTTGACTATGAAATTTTTGATGAAAAAGAAACCTCGATTTTTAAAACAACAAAGGAAATTGAGGTAAAAGCAGGAAACAACCAGATTTTCAACAACATCGATTCACTAAATCTTGATCTCGGAAAAAATCTTATGAAGATTACATTAAAAGATTCAACCGGCAAAGAATATGATTTTTCAATAAAATCTTTTATGTCCCGATGGGTTGGAGTTCCAATTACTCTTACCGATCTTGATAAAGCAATCGAGCAGATGGTTTATTTAGCGAGCCCGGAAGATCTTTCCTTTATCAAGGATACCGATAGCAGGATGGAAAAAGCCAAAAGGTTCGTTGCCTTCTGGAAAAAACAAGATCCCAATCCTGCTGACGAATACAATCCTGTTTTCAATGAGTATTATAACAGAGTAGCATACGCGAATCAGAACTTCACATCCTACTCTCTTGATGGCTGGAGATCTGACAGGGGAATGGTAATGATAATTCTTGGAGCACCGGATAATATTGACCGCCATCCTTTTGAATATCATTCAAAACCTTACGAAGACTGGCAATATTACAACCTGAACAAAAGATTTAGATTTGTTGATTATACAGGATTTGGAGATTACAGGTTAGATCCGAGCACACCGCTTTATGGTGATCTGTACCGATTCAGATATTGATTTTTTTAAATAAGAACTGCAATTAGTTCAGCGGGAAAATTTTATTTTAAAAGTGAATATGTCTGATTGTTTAAGACGTGAGATAGTAATATGAAAAAAATATATCATCAGATTTAATTATCTCACGTCCTAAACAAGTTAGCAATTTTTATCTATGATCCTTACCGTCACAATAAACCCTCTTCTGGAAAGACGATATTATTATCAAAGCCTCGATCTATCATCTGTAAACAGAAATGGAAAGTTGATTATCAAAGCAGGCGGCAAAGGAATAAATGTAAACCGGCAATTGAATAAGATGGGGATTAAGAACATTGCTATGCTGTTTACCGGCGGAGGAAATGGAAAATTAATTCGGGAAGCTCTCAGAAAAGAACAGATAAATTTCTCAGAAATTATCACCAAGAAGGAAACGAGAGATTCTGCCATAATTATTGACCAGTCTGCTGAAAAAATTTATTCGTTCTTTGGAACAGACTCAATAGTTTCATCAAACGAAGTTAGGGAATTCATTTCAAAATTGGAGAAAGCAATTGCTGCCTGTGAGATAGTAGTTTTCTCAGGAAGCTCTCCCTGCAAAGAAGCCGATTCGATTTTTGTCGAAGGAATCAATGTTGCAAATAAACTTGATAAAATTTCTGTGTGTGATACTTACGGCAGACATCTTCAAAATTGCTACGACTCTTCTCCAACCATCATTCATAATAATGTTGATGAAATTAATGCATCGCTGGGGATAAGCCTGACAAGTCAATCTGATCAGCTCAATTTCTTAAATATGCTTTACGAAAAAGGGGTTAAGCAGGCCTACATTACTGATAGCGGGAATCCTTTCTATGCTTCTAATTTTGACTTTCATTATACAGCAGTTCCGCCTAAAATTAGGGTTGTTGATTCAACCGGAAGCGGCGATGCATTTGTTTCAGGGATAGCTTACGGCTGGCACAATAAATTTACTTTCGAACAGCAATTACGATTTGCAACTGCTCTCGGTGTTTTTAATGCAAAATCCACAGAAGTTTGTGATGTTAAAATTGCTGAAGCTAATTCACTTGCTGAAAAAATTCAAATTGAAGCAGTTGGAAAAAGAATAAAAAAAACAGATGATTCACCTGACTAAAAATATCTTGTTGTGCTTTATTTTATTTTCTGCTGCATCATTTGCACAAAAAATTGAGAAGATAGAGATTAACAACAACAGGGTTTTTGGTGATGGAGAAATATTAAAATGGGCTGGTTTGAATGAAGGGCAAATTTTTTTTCCGGGAATACTTGATACATCACTCTCACGAATCTCAACTAATCTAATATCCAATGGTTATTTTAATTTTATTTTTGAAGGATCGCAGTTTGAGCTATCAATTGATTCTCAAAAAGTTAACTTATTTTTAAATATTGATGAAGGTCAGCCCACATTTGTTAAGGAAATATTTTTTAAGACATCAGATTCAGTGAACATCGATGATTTCATTTTATCTTTAAATTATTTAAAAGGAGAGATATTCAATCGGTATGAAATTGAAACAAGTATCTCCAGCCTGTTAACAGATTTTGAAAACAGGGGATTTCCTTTTGCAGCAGTTAAGATTCAGTCTGTACATTTTTATAATGATTCAGTTAGTGATGATCATTATGCTGATATTTATCTTGCGCTCGAAGAAGGCAGGCAAAGCCGTATCGATAAAATTGAAGTCACTGGTAACACTTCCACAAAAGATTATGTGGTTACAAGAGAATTAAGGATTGATTCAGGAGAAGAATACTCTCAGCAAAAAATTGAAAATCTGCCGCGGCGATTAAATAAGCTTCGTTACTTCGATCCTGTTCCTGTTCCCCAGTTTTATATTGATTCGCAGAACAATGGTGTTCTACTAATAAACGTAAAAGAAAGAAACACAAATAACTTTGATGGCATTATTGGTTATGTCCCTGCAGCAAAAGATAATGAATCCGGCTACGTGACAGGATTAGTAAACGTAACTTTGAGAAATATTTTTGGAACAGGGAGAGCCGCTGCGGTGAGATGGCAAAAGCTAACCCGTGAATCCCAGGAACTTGAGCTGAAGTATTTAGAGCCGTGGTTGTTTGGATATCCATTTAATTTAAATGCAGATTTGTTTCAACGGATACAGGATACAACTTATGTGCAAAGAAGATTAGGCGGTGCATTGGAATTTCTTGCAACCGAAGATATTTCTGCTTCTGCTTTCATATCAACTGAAGAAATAATTCCGACCGAGAGAACGATTCCTGTCTTTACTGTTTACAATTCTTCTTCGCTTACAACAGGTCTCGGTTTAAAGATAGATTTAAGAGATGATCCAATAGCTCCTACCGGTGGATTTCTATTTGAGACTTTATATTCCTTCAGCAAGAAAAAAATTAATGGGCCTGCTGAATACATAACACCTGCATTGGAAACTAGTATTAATTTGCAAAGAATTACAGTGGGGTTTGGTGCTTTCTATGAAATATTCGTCCGTAATGTGATTGCTGTGAGTGTGAATGGCAAAGAACTCACAGGACCGTTTTTCGAGCAGAGTGATCTCTGGCGGTTCGGCGGAACGCGGACAGTCAGAGGTTACAGGGAAGAGCAGTTTCTTGCATCCCGTATTGCATGGGCAAATCTGGAATATCGTTTAATGCTCACACAGAGATCGTATGCGTTTTTATTTTTTGATGCTGGATATTATTTCCTTGATGCCGTCCCCGAAAATGGAATCGCAAAATTAGAGGATTATATTTTTGGTTATGGACTTGGTATTACTGTTGAAACTGCAATCGGTCTGCTGGGAGTAAGCTTTGCTCTTGCACAAGGCGATACATTCAGTGATGGAAAAATCCATTTTGGAATTATTAATGAGTTTTAGTTGTTAATGTAATTATGATTAAAAAGACATATTCAAACAGTGAAATATCAGTCATCTGGAAACCGGATGTTTGTATTCATTCAACAAAATGCTGGAAAGCATCACTGGCAATCTTCAATCCAAAACGAAGACCGTGGATAGATTTATCTAGTGGTTCTACAGAAGAAATAATTAAAATAGTCGACAATTGTCCTTCAGGGGCACTATCATATGAAAGGAATAATAAAATGAGCGAACAAAACGCACAACCTCAGCAATCACAAACTACCGTTCAGGTTAACAAAGGCGGACCATACCTTGTTAAAGGAAAATTTGTTTTCGTTGGAACTGACGGTAAAGAAGAAATAAAAGAAGGTTCTGTTGCACTTTGTCGTTGCGGTGCATCTAATAACAAACCTTTCTGCGATGGAGCGCATCGTAAAATCGGTTTTGAACAGGGTTGATATTTTATCAATTTAGATATGACAGATTTTAGAAATCTGTCATATCTTTTGCCGACATATTAACCAGAGTTTAAAGTTGACAGAAAAACTGACAGCAATAATAAAGATCGTACGACCATTAAACTTTCTTATAACTTTTGTTTCCGTATTTGTTGCAGCAGTTATTTGTTCCCCTGATAAATTTCCAGGACTCAATACATTCCTTGCAGCAATTGCCGCATCTCTTGTGATGGCTTCAGGAAATATTATCAATGATATTTATGATATCGGAATAGATAAAATCAATAAACCGCTTCGCCCGATTCCTTCAGGCAGTATAACAATCAAAGAAGCATATGCTCTATATTTTATTTTTATTGTTACAGCAATTTTTATCTCGGCATTAGTAAATGAACAAGCATTAGCAATTGTTCTTATTTCTATTCTTTTGCTGTTTTTCTATACAAAATATTTGAAGAGAATTTCACTTGTTGGGAATATAACAGTGGCATTCTTAACGGGACTCGTTTTCATTTTCGGAGGAGTTGTTGTTGAAAATCCTGCAGCAGCAATTGTTCCAGCAGTGTTTGCTTCCCTGATAAATCTCATTCGGGAAATTGTTAAAGATATGGAAGATGTTGAAGGTGATACAAAAGCAGGTGTGGTTACTTTTCCCATAAAGTTTGGCTCTCGGAAATCAAAATTATTTATATCGCTTATTACTATTTCCCTTATACTTTTTACCTTATATCCCTTCATCTATCAGCTTTACAAAATCGAATACTTTGTAGTAGTGATGATTTTGGTCAATCCGTTACTGGTTTATTGTTTAAAAATTCTTTTTGAGAATCATACCATAAAAAGCTTGACTAAGATTAGCAATCTTTTAAAATTGAATATGCTATTTGGTCTCATCGCAATTTACCTGGGAGTTTAATAAAAATTTTTAATGAAAAAATTTGATAAAAAATATTTCAGCAAAGAAATAAAATACCTTGCCGGTGTTGATGAAGCCGGAAGAGGACCTCTGGCAGGACCCGTTGTAGCTGCCGCAGTTATATTCGACAAAAAAACTAATATCAAAGGAGTAAATGATTCAAAGCAGTTGACTGAAAAGCAAAGAGAATCTCTCTTTGAAAAAATCATTTCATCAGCACTTGCATATTCGGTTTCTATTGTAAATCAAAATATAATTGATGAAGTGAATATTCTTAATGCAACACTGCATGCGATGAAACAGTCTGTTGATGATCTAAAAATTAAACCCGATTTAGTTTTAGTGGATGGCAACAGAAAATTTCAATCAGATATTCCGGTTATAACAATAGTAAAAGGTGACTCAAAATCTTTTTCAATTGCTGCGGCATCTATACTTGCAAAGGTTACCCGTGACAGATTAATGAAAAAGCTTGCCGTTCAATATCCTGTTTATCTGTGGGAGCAGAATAAAGGCTATCCAACCAGGCAGCACAGAGAAATTATTAAAAACATTGGTCCAAGTCCGCTTCATAGAAAATCATTTTTAAAAAATATTTTAAAAGAGCAACAAGTGCTTGAGTTTAACACTAATGTAATTAAAGTTAAATAAGTATGAATCTCGATAAAAAAGAACTAGCAAAAAGAGGAGAAGACCTCGCAGCTAAAATTCTCGCCGAAGAAGGATATAAAATAATTGAACGCAATTACAGATTCAGTCACGGTGAAATTGACATAATTGCAATTGATCCAAAAGATAAATGCACTGTTTTTGTAGAAGTAAAGTCCAGACAAAATCTCGAGTTCGGTGAACCGGAGTATTCGATAACCAAAAACAAACAAAAGCAGGTTAGAAAAATGGCTGAACTTTACTTGTATGATAAGGAAATAAGAGAGCTTGATTGCCGTTTCGATGTATTTGCAATTTTATTCGAGGACTTAAATAATCCTCAAGTCAATCATTATGAAAATGCGTTTTAGTGTTTAGCCAAAGATTTCACGAATTAATTTATATATAATCCAGCACCAGGACCAACGGGCAATCCTAAGAGCATCCATACAATAAAGAGTAATACCCACGCAATTAAAAAGAAGAAAGAGTAAGGAAGCATTGTTGCGATTACTGTTCCAATGCCTGCTTTGGTTTCATATTTTCCAACAAACGCAACTATTAATGCAAAGTATGACATCATTGGAGAAATAATATTTGTTGTGCTGTCCCCGATTCTGTAAGCTGCCTGAACAAACTCAGGTGAGTAGCCGAGCAGCATAAACATTGGAATAAATACGGGAGCCATTATCGCCCACTTTGCTGAAGCACTTCCCATAAAGAGATTTATGATTGCAGAGACAAGAATAAAACTTAACAGCAATGGAATTGCACCTAGTCCGGATGCTTTTAGTAATTCTGCACCCTCTATTGCAATTATTAACCCGATATTCGTCCAATTGAAGTAGGCAACAAACTGTGCTGCAAAGAAAACGAGCACCATATACACACCAAGAGTCTCAATAGATTTGCCCATTCCCTGCATAACATCCGAATCATTTTTAAATGTCTTTGCACCAATTCCATAAGCAATACCCATTACTCCTGCACCAATAAAAATAAATGCAACGATTCCTTTCATAAATGGAGAGTTTAAGATGTCACCTGTATTTATATCGCGAAGGAAACCATTATCTGGAATGAGTCCTAAAAGTATTATGATTCCTAATCCAAGACCAGCGATGACTGCAAACAGCAATCCTTTTTTCTCGGCTTTAGTTAGCGGATTTAGTTCTTCGGGTTGTGTTGAACCTTCATATTTACCCAGCCTTGGTTCAACTAACTTTTCTGTTACCCAGGTACCGACGATTGCGATAACAAACGTTGATACGAACATAAAATAATAATTGCAGGCAGCGTTGACTACATAAGATCGGTCAATAATATGAGCTGCTTCCTCAGACAATCCTGCTAATAAAGGATCAATTGTGCCTAGTAAAATGTTTGCACTGTATCCACCAGAAACTCCTGCAAATGCAGCAGCTAATCCAGCTAACGGATGTCTTCCAACTGCAAGAAAAATTATGGCAGCCAATGGAACTAATAAAACGTAACCAACTTCGCTAGCAGTGTTTGATAAGATCCCTGCGAAAACAATTACAAAAGTTAAAAGCTTTTTAGGTGCTTTAAGAACCAGTAGCCGCAAGCCTGAGCCCATTAAACCGCTTGATTCTGCTACACCGATTCCCAGCATAGCAACAAGCACGGTTCCGAGTGGTGCAAAGCTGGTAAAGTTAGTAACCATTGTTACCAGTATGCGATGTAATCCTTCAACTGTCAGAAGGCTTACAGGTTTAATTAATTCGCCTGTTGCCGGATGAGTAACTTCAAGATTAAATGCGCTGACGATGCCTGATATTATAATTATTGCAAATGCAAAAAGAGCAAACAAAGTTGCCGGATGGGGTAAAGCATTTCCAACTTTTTCAATTATCGTTAAAAACTTATCTATGAACTTTTTATTCTCAGGAGATTTAGTGGTCATGTGTTACCCGTTTTTTAAGTAAATAGTTGATGTAATATATAGTAATACGTTTTGTTAAAATGAGGATAATTATGTTGAAAAAAACAATAAGAATAACCTCAATATGTCTGCATAGAACTTATTATCCAAACATTATCCGAAAAAAATTATTCAGCGATGTGATTTAAAATGTCTCTGAATTTATATTAACAATCATTTTCTATATTTTTACCTGTCACCAAACTTAATTTGATGTAGAAAAATTGAATAATTTCTTAAAACCTGGCAAACTTTTCAACACAACGGAAAAAAGATTAACCGAGTTTTTTTCAATGCTCGGTGGTTTAACAAACTTTTCCGTAAGATTCCTAAAAGAAGTTTTTCTCCCTCCTTATGAAGTTGATCAGATCAGGAAACATATGATAGAGCTTGGGATGAAAACCTTACCGATTGTGGGAGTTACGGGGTTTATAATTGGATTAGTTATCGCAATGCAGCTTAGTCCGGTCCTTAAACGCTTTGGAGCTGAAGCATTTCTTCCGGGTTCAGTTGGAATTTCTATTGTTCGCGAACTTGGTCCGGTGATCTGCGCATTAATTTTTGCAGGAAGAGTAAGCTCTGGCATCGGTGCTGAACTTGGCTCAATGAGAGTTACCGAACAGATTGATGCTATGGAAGTTTCGGGCGTAAATCCATTCAGGTATTTAGTAGTCACAAGAATATTCGCAACAACTTTCATCCTTCCGATTCTAACTGTGTATGTAATCTTTATATCGCTGATCGGTGCTTACATTGCAGTCGTACTGGTTCAGAACATGACCTGGGCTTATTACATTGACAGAGTAATCTTTGCGGTCGAATTTGGTGATGCTATTCCCGGTGTAAGTAAAACTTTTATATTTGGATTTATTGTTGGACTCGTTGGTTGTTTCAAAGGCTACACTGCTGAAAACGGGACAGAAGGTGTTGGCAAGGCTTCCACAAGTGCAGTGGTTGTTTCTTCATTGCTGATTTTAATTTTTGATATGGTTCTTGTGAAATTAACTCTCTGGATCTGGCCAACGGTGAAGTGATGGTTGAGATTAAAGATTTATACAAATCGTTTAATAGTAATACCGTACTTGAGGGTGTTTCTTTCAATGTTACCGAAGCAGAGAACATGATTGTTTTTGGAAGAAGCGGAACAGGCAAGAGTGTGCTGCTTAAATGTATGATAAGATTAATGGAGCCGGATGCCGGCAGTGTTTTTATTCAGGGGAAGGATGTGCTTAAGCTTGATCTCAAAGAACTTAACGAGCTTAGAAAAGATATCGGGTTTCTTTTTCAGGGTGCAGCTTTATATGATTCGATGAGTGTTAGAGAGAATCTTGAATTTCCTTTGATAAGAAATTTTGATCTGGATAAAAAAGAAATTGATAAAAGAGTTCATTTTGTTCTTGAGGCTGTCTCACTTCTTGAAGCAATTGATAAAATGCCTTCTGAATTATCAGGCGGGATGAAAAAAAGAATTGGTCTTGCAAGGTCGATAATTACAAAGCCAAAGCTTATGCTTTACGATGAACCAACTACGGGACTCGATCCTATCACTTCTAAAGAAATCAGTGCTTTGATAACAGATTTGCAGCATGCATTGAAGATGACCTCTATAGTTGTAACGCACGATCTGCTTTGTGCAAAAATTATTGCTGACAGAGCAATTATTCTGGATGGTGGAAAGATCGTAAAAGAAGGAAGCATTAATGATCTCACTACCTCTAATGATCCATTACTAAAAAACTTTTTCAGTGATGAAATAATTGAAACTAACGGGAGTTTGAAATGAAAGGCGGATTATCAGGAGCAAAACTTGGCATCTTTATTTTTATTGGAAGTACGCTTCTTGTTCTCGGAATTTTTATGCTCGGCAACAAGGAAGCTCTTTTCAAACCAACATTTATAGTAAAAGCTTACTTCCGGAATATTGAAGGATTAAGGAATGGCGCTCCGGTTAAGCTAAGCGGAATTGATGCCGGTGCTGTTCAGAATATAAAAGTTGTTGGTGATACTGTGAGCTCGATAGAAGTTACGATGCGGCTACTGAAAGAAATTGGACATTTTATCAGAGTTGATACACAGGCAGAAATTCAAACTGAAGGCTTGGTTGGAAATAAATATGTTTCACTCAAGATTGGCGACAGCAAATCAGAACTCGTGAAAGATGGAGGAGTTATTCGTGCTAAGGAGCCCGTTAGTTTTGCTGATATAATTGAGGAAACTCAGGGTATTATGGGCTATACTAGAGAAATGACAAAAGATCTTTCAGAAATAATTAATAGGATTAATGCCGGAGAGGGAACAGTTGGCAAAATATTTACTGATGATGCTCTTTATTATGCGGCGACTGATTTAACTAAGTCTGCCGACAAAAGTCTTAACTCAATTACTGCTGAATTAAATATAATAACGGAACAGTACAAGTCATTAGGTGTTTCTGTTGCTTCGGCAGTTGACAACATTAACAGAGTTGTAGTTGGCGTTGATACTCTTCTTTACAATACTGCAATGGGTAGAGGCGTCCTTGGCTCACTTTTAGTTGAAGGAACTTCCGCTGATTCTAGTTTTCAATCTTTAGTTGTAAATCTCAAGGAAATATCTGAAGAATCGAAAATAGCTGCAGCTCGTCTTTCTGAAAATATGGAAGCGCTTAAATATAACTGGTTATTCAAGAGTTATTTTGAACAGCGTGGTTATTGGGATGCTGCAGAATACGAAAAGGAGATTGACCGTAAAACCAAAGAACTGGATGAGAAAATAGAGTTGCTCAACAGGAAAATTGATGAGCTTAAATCTCTGGAATCAAAAAAATAAGCAGTTTGCTTAAAAAAAATAATGGTATGTATTTGGAGGGATTTGACATCGAGCGCCGAAAATTATAAATTGACTCCAAAATTTTTCCCTAAAAATAAAAGGAGGCCGCAATGAAAATATTAAGAATTAATCCTTTGAAATCGGATGGAAGTGGAAAGACCGCTGCATTTCTGGATATTCAAACAAGTGATGGAATTATCATCAAAGGATTTCGTCTCGTCAATGGATCGAACGGACTGTTTCTTTCCTCACCTGATCAAAAAGGTAAAGACGGCAAATATTATGAAACCGTCACTCTGCCCAAAGAAATGAAAGGCGAACTTGAGAAGATGGCAATCGAGGAGTTTAATAAGTCGCAACAATAGGTTTCTGAAAAAGGGTTTATTCATCAAAAGGTCACGAGCAATTCGTGACCTTTTCATTTAGTATTAAGTGCTAAAAGCACTCACATTTTCCCCTCTCGTGTATCCAATAAATTCTTAAATTAGTTGGCTGGATTTAATAATCCTTCTTTTTCTATCAGGTAATCCTCTAAAATGAAAAACAATAAATCATCAGTAAATAATAAAAAGATAATTGTAAAAGGTGCACGCGAGCACAACCTTAAAAACCTCAGCTTTGAGATTCCACGTAACAAGCTGGTTGTGTTCACGGGTGTAAGCGGAAGCGGCAAATCTTCGCTCGTATTTGATACAATTTATGCAGAAGGGCAGAGACGTTATGTTGAAAGTCTTTCTTCGTATGCACGGCAGTTTTTGGAAAGAATGAATAAGCCCGATGTTGATTTCATCCAGGGAATTTCTCCCGCAGTTGCGATCGAGCAAAAAACTGTAGCGCGAAACTCACGTTCGACAGTAGGAACGACCACAGAAGTTTACGACTACCTTCGTCTTCTCTTTGCAAGAATTGGAAAAACGATTTGCTTCCAGTGTGGTAAAGAAGTAACAAGAGCAACCACTACCACAGTTGTCGAGTGGCTTGAAAATTCCGTCTCGACAGAGTCGAGCCGAGACAAGCAAACCGATGGAACAAAGTTCTATCTCGGATTTCCACTTCACGAGCACAAAGGTCATTCTGCAAAAGAGGAAGTTGATCTTTTACGAAAGCGCGGTTTCTTTAGAATCTATTCAGGTAAAAAATTAATTGATCTGAATGAAGAAAAATTCCCGGCTAAGAAGTCAAAAGATATCAGGGTGATTATAGAAAGATTTAAAGTTGAGAAAAACGTAATCCGCGAAAAGCTTTCGGATTCAATCGAGGTTACATTCAAAGAAGGTGAAAACAGACTAGTTGTAATCAATGCGGAAACCGGTGAGGAAAAGGAGTTTAACAAGTATTACGAATGCTGCGGAATAAGATACGAAGAACCAGAGCCAAGATTTTTCTCTTTCAATAATCCGTTCGGTGCTTGCCCTGTCTGCCAGGGATTCAGCAAGACAGTTGGAATTGATATGAACCTTGTAATACCTGATCCGAACTTAAGTATAATGGATGGAGCAATTGCGCCATTCCGTGGAGCGAAGTACAGCTCATTTCTTCGTGACCTTGTGCAGAATGCAAAAACATTTAAGATCCCAGTCAACGTTCCCTTCAAACAATTATCTGAAAACCAGTTTGATTTGGTTAAAAAAGGATTCGGTACTTATCACGGAATAGACGGCTTCTTCGAAAAGCTTGAACAGAAAACTTATAAGATGCATGTTCGAGTAATGCTAAGCCGATTCAGAGGCTACACAATTTGCAGCGCCTGCAAAGGTTCACGTTTAAGAAGAGAAGCTTTGCAGGTTAAGATTGCCAGCAAATCAATTTATGATATTGTCGCTCTTCCAATTGAACACTCATTAAAATTTTTTCAATCCGCCGCGGCGGATCAGCTTTCTGAGTATGATTTACAGGTCGGTGAAAGAATACTTAAAGAAATAATAAAGAGATTGAAGTTTCTGAATGATATCGGCATTGGCTACTTAACAATGGATCGGTTGAGCAGTACACTTTCAGGAGGAGAAACGCAAAGAATCAATCTAGCAACTTCACTTGGTTCATCACTTGTTGGAACTCTTTATGTGCTTGATGAGCCAACGATCGGTCTTCATCCAAGAGACAACAACAGGTTGATAAGTTTATTAAAAAATCTTCGTGATATTGGAAACACTGTAATAATAGTTGAGCACGATCCTGAAATGATGCGTAATGCTGATCTTATTTTTGATATGGGACCAAAAGCCGGGATAAATGGCGGAGAAATTGTTGCACAAGGAACAGTTGATGCTATAATTAAAAGTGAAGAATCTTTAACCGGAAAATATCTTTCCGGTAGAATGAAAATTCCTCTTCCTAAAAAAAGAATAAATAGAAAAACTAAAAGCATTGAAATCATCGGCGCAAAAGAAAACAACCTTAAAAATATCACCATCGAAATTCCTTTAAATAGATTTGTTGTGATAACAGGGGTGAGCGGTTCTGGAAAGAGTACTCTCATTCACGATGTTCTTTATGCGGGAGTTGCAAAATATTTTGGAATGGCGCCATCTCACGTCGGAAAGTTTGATGACATAATTGGTGCAAAATATATTGATGGGATTGAGATTGTAGATCAATCACCGATTGGAAAATCTCCGAGGTCAAATCCGATCAGCTATGTAAAAGCATTTGAGCATATCAGAGAACTTTTTGCTTCGACACATCAGGCAAAAGCAAGAGGTTATAAGCCGGGATTTTTTTCTTTTAATGTTCCGGGCGGAAGATGCGAAACCTGCCAGGGAGATGGTTTTATTAAAGTTGAGATGCAGTTCCTTGCTGATCTTTATTTAACCTGTGATGATTGCGAAGGAACGAGATATAAAAAAGAAACCAGAGAAATTACTTATCACGGAAAAAATCTTGTTGAAGTTCTTGAAATGACCGTTGATGAAGCATTACAATTTTTCAAAGGACACAGAAAGATTGAAAACATTTTGCAGGTTCTCTCAGATGTTGGATTAGGTTATATCAAACTTGGTCAGCCGTCAAATACTCTTTCGGGAGGGGAAGCGCAGAGGGTAAAGCTGGCTTCGCATCTTGCTGTAAGCAGGGAAAACAGGCATACACTTTTTATTTTTGATGAACCAACTACCGGACTTCACTTCGATGATATTTCAAAGCTTCTCAATTGTTTCAATATGCTTGTCGAGAGAAATAATTCGGTGGTGATAATCGAACATAATCTCGATGTAATTAAATGTGCAGATTATGTAATTGATCTCGGTCCCGAAGCAGGTGAAAAGGGCGGAGAAGTAGTTGCAGCCGGAACACCGGAAGAAATTGTCGATGTTGAAAATTCCTGGACAGGAAAATATTTGAAGGATTATTTGGATTAACTTCTCTTTTTAAAATACTCGTCCAATTCCCATTTCAGTGGATTGTTTTGAATATATGTTCTTATGCGTCTCAAGTCAGCTTCATTCCGAATAATATGGTCATAGAATCTAGGCTGCCATTGAAAATCGGTAAAGCCGAGTTTGTGAATTCTTTTTGTACACACTGATTTAAATTGTCCGATTATTGAACCAAGTGAATTAGGTTTTAATTGAGTAGAGACGGGTCGATGACCCGTCTCCTTTGTTTGCGAGACGTCCCATCGGGACGTCTCTACATCCAATAATATCAAATTTCCATGAAAATGGTTTGGCATTATAACGTAATAATCTAAATCTACGTTGGTTCTGATCTCCATTGTTTTTAACCACTCTTCTTCAACAATCTTTCCTAACTTATTTAAAATCATTTTTCCGTTTATGATTTCACCAAACCAGCATTTGAAATTCTTTGTACAAATTGTAACATAATACCACCAGGGTGTTGAATAATCCCATTCTTTCAATCTGCCAGTTTCAATTCGATATTTGTTTTTATAAAGCATATTGCTTTACCACTTCACAACAACTTTCCCGATGCTCTTACCCGTCTGGAAATATTTCAACGCATCAACCAACTTATCAAATGAAAAAACTTTACCGATATGCGGATGTTTGAGATTCATCCTTAAAATTTCTTCTGCCATATTATTTAACTCATCGGGCCTATCCCATAAGTAAATAAGATTGAAACCCATTATTGATTTGTTTTCATTTGAAAGAGAGAGCGGGTCAACTTTTGGTCGAAATAAAAATTTTGGAATTATCTTGAAAATGTTTGGCCTGGATGAACGCGACATAAACTGAGCACCGCCGTAAATCATTATTCTTCCAGATGGTGCAAGTGCTTTGAAACTTTCTTCAAATATCTTTCCGCCGATTGATTCAAGAACAAGATTCAGCTTTCTTTCTACAAGAGCTTTTCTCAATTGCTCTTTAAAATTATTTTCTCTGACGATAACCTCATCGTAACCTTCATTTATTAAAAAATTCCTTTTTGATTCCGAACCGATTGTACCGATGGTAAACGCATTAAATTTTTTGGCAATTCGGTTTGCGTAAATTCCGACTCCTCCGGCAGCACTATGGATTAATACAGTATTATCCTGTTTGATATTTCCGAGCTCAACTAAAGAATAATAAGCCGTTAAAGACTGAACAATGAATGATGCTCCTTCTTCAAAAGTCCAGCCTTCTGGCAATTTCAATATGTAACGAGGGTCAATATTCAGATGAGTTGTGTACGCCCCAAACCTGATTGCCCCCATTATCTTATCGCCAACTTTGAATTCTTTAACGCCACTTCCTGTTTTCAAAACTACTCCTGAATATTCAAGACCCGGTACAAAGCTGCCCTTCGGAGTTGCACTATATAATCCTTGAATTGCAAAAAGATCGGCGAAGTTTAATCCAATTGCTTTAACTTCAACTGTAACTTCATTCTCATTTGGTTCCGGAAGATTTTCATCGTTCAGCTTTAAATTGTTGATTGAGCCGGCTTTATTTATCCTGAAAGTTTTTCTTCTCATAATGCTATAGGTTAAAGTTTTTGATAATTTTACATAGGCAATATAAAATTACTTGGCAACTTAATTTCTCAAAAACCTGAAGAATAAAATGAAAAATAAAACTCTGATCATTGCCGGTCTTTTACTCATACTTCAATTAAGCCTCACCGCTCAATCATTTTATTATGGAGTTGATTTCGATACAGTCAAAGCTCAAAAGTTTGATATGGGCAAGATGTGGACATTTGAAAATCCTCCTCTTGATTACTTTGAAGAAAATTATAATTTCAGACCAACGAAGGAGTGGTTGGATAAAGTTCAAAAATCCGCATTAAAATTTGGTAACGGCTGTTCAGCATCGTTTATATCAGAGGATGGACTGATAATGACAAACCATCATTGCATCAGGGGATTGTTGAGAGATTTAAGTACTGATGAAATCGATTTACTGAAATATAAATTCTATGCTGAGTCGCAAGATCAGGAATTGAAAATACCAGGTCTGTTTGTGGATCAGTTGATGATAATTGAAGATGTTACTGAAGAGATTAAATCTGCAATGGCTGTTGCTGAAACAGAATCAGAAAAAGTTTCTGAACGGAATAAAAAGATTGCAGAAATAAAAGACAGATTTTCACAGCAGCATCCTGAATTAACATTGACTGTTACCTCCCTTTATTACGGCGGGAAATATTCTTTATATGGTTATAAAAGATATAATGATATAAGATTAGTTTTTGCACCTGAACTTATTGTTTCCAAGCTCGGCGGTGACTATGATAATTTTACTTATCCAAGATACGGTTTTGATTGTGCTTTCCTGCGTGCTTATGAAAATGATAAACCAATAAAAATTGAATATTATTTTAACTGGAGCACTGAACCGATTTACGAAGATCAGCCTGTTTTTGTGGTTGGTAATCCGGGCAGCACAAACAGACTTTATACAATTACTCAACTGGAATATTTACGTGATTATCAGTTTGGATTGCAAACTCCGATGCGCAGGGAACTTTATCAAATTTATTCAGAGCTCGTGGAGGAAACGAATGCAGAAGATATGAAGCTGGTTGCAACGTTGTTTAATGTTGGTAACGGATTAAAAGTGTATGAATCAACGTTTAATGCATTGAAGGATCCTTTTTTCATGGCGAGGAAAAAAGATTTTGAGAAAAAATTCAGCCATGACATTTATTGTGATCCGGATTTGACAATGAAGTATGGTAGTATCTGGAAGCAAATTGATGATAACAGAAAAGAAGCTTCAACTATTGCCAAAGAAAGATTTGCACTTAGTATCAGTTTACTATATTCGCCCAGGTATTTATTGATTGCAAGAGACCTGGTAAATCTTGCGGAGCAGCTTAAGCTGGATGAAGATAAGCGAGGCGAAAACTTTAAAGGTGAAAAACTGGATAAGTACATTGATAATATTTTCCCGTCAAACTTTAATAAGAAGCTTGAGGATAAAAAACTTTTATTGCAGATAAATGTTCTTCAGAATAATCTTCCTAAGGATGATAAACCTCTGCAGATTATGACTGATGGTAAAAGAGGAACTGCTGCAGTTAATAACCTTCTTGCTAAATCTGAAATTACCTCGAAAGAAAAAGTAATCGCTCTTGCTCATTCAAGTGCCGATGAAATTCTTGCTTCAGATGATCCATTTATAAAATTTGTTCTGAGTTCAAGGGATAGATTTTCGGAGATGGAAATTAAGAACAAAAATCTCCAGGATGCAGATGTAATAAATAATCAACTTCTCGGAGAAGCATTGTATCAGGTTTATGGTGATGCAATTCCGCCTGATGCAACTGGTACTCTTCGCATTTCTGATGGAATTATTAAGGGCTACGATTACAACGGAACAAAAGCACCTTATAAAACTACATTTTATGGTTCGCTTGATCGCTATTATTCCTTCGATAAAAAATTTCCATATAACCTGCCTGATTACTGGGAAAATTTACCCGAAGAATTTGATCCATCAGTATCTTTTAATTTTGCAAGCACCTGCGATATAATAGGAGGCAATTCTGGCAGCCCTGTTCTTAACACAAATGCAGAAGTTGTTGGCCTTGCATTCGACGGAAATATGGAAAGTCATTCCGGCAGATATATTTATACAACAGAAGCAAACAGAACAATAAGTGTAAGTGCAGAAGGAATGATTGAAGCGATTAGCAATCTTTATAAAGCGGAACGTCTTGCTAAAGAGATATTAAATGGCAGAGGTATTGAGCAATAGGGTATAGAGGTATAAAGGTATAGAGGTATAAGTTGGAATTTAATAGCCCTTATACCATATACCATTATACCCATTCACCTTCACATTGCACTATAAATCCCGAAGAAGAAAATTTCAATAGCTATCAACCAGAACATTAAACAAAAATTGGAGAATTAATGAAGGCAATAATCATTTTTCTACTACTCAGTTCAGCTCTTTTCGCGCAAACTGAAAACTTATATCAAACCGGACCGGGCGGCAGACCGATAAGCATAGTTGATAAGATTTCATATAATCTTGAACTTCTTGAACGGGATTATTTAACAAAGCTGAGTTACCGCGATTATGTTAGGGCAAAAGACCTTCTGATAGAAACTTATAATCTGCTTCTTGCTATTCCACTTCCGCCGCCCCCGATACCAGTAGAAGAAGGACCGTATCCAATCAGTGAAGAGGAATTCAGCAGTCTTGTTAACAGCATTAAAAATGAATCGTTTCAGGAAAACCAATTATCTGTTGTTCAGATATCAGCGAGATATAATTATTTCACTGTGAACCAGGTTGTGATCGTAATTGATCTGTTTTCATTTTCAGATGGCAAGCTGAAAGCGCTTGAGTATCTGTATCCGAATGTTGTTGATAAATATAATTCACACCAGATAATAAAAGCATTTACCTATTCGTCAGATAAAGAAAAAGCACAGGAGATCATTAACAGTTATTAGTTGGGAATAGTCACTTCAAAGATTCATATTTAAAATATTATGAATCCTGCGAGGACGCAGGCTTGAGCGTTGAAAACAGAAAATAATTGGTTAATGGGAAGTAGCTCCCTCCTGCGTCCACGCTGGAGGATAGTGCTATAAAAGATTATAAAAGTTACCTATGCGGACGCAGGCTTGAGCGTTGAAAATAGAAAATAATTGGTTAATGAGAAGTAGCTCCCTCCTGCGTCCACGCTGGAGGATAGTGCTATAAAAGATTATAAAAGTTACCTATGCGGACGCAGGTTTAAGCGTTGAAATAGAAAATAATTGGTTAATGGGAAGTAGCTCCCTCCTGCGTCCACTCTGCAGGATAGTGCTATAAAAGATTATAAAAGTTACCTATGCGGATGCAGGTTTAAGCGTTGAGTTAATGTGAATTTGCTTTCAACACTCGTCCGATTTTTGCCGCTTCATTAAAGAGCTGCTCGGTAAGAACTATGTCATCTTTTATCTCAAATCCTGACTGCTTTAATCCTCTTGCCAGCCAGGTATTACAGGTGTTAAAAAGATGATAACTTCCATTTGCCTTAAAGAAATAAACTCTATTCAGGTACTGTGTACTTAAAATTTTGTTTTCATTCTTTTCATCACGCCAAACCGTTTCTGAAATATACCTCTGCAAAATTTTTAATTGTTCATTGTTAATTTTTAATTCAATTACAATCTCAGAAATATCAAAATACTGCTGCTTTGTAATGTAAATTCCCTCAACTCTCAGAGTGCTTGGCGTAGCTTGAAAGAGTGCGTGGTAAGCTAAGTCCCAATCAAAATCAGGATGCTGGTAAAAAGCTTCATCGCCCCAGCCTATGTCAATAAGTTCAGCTTTCTTGAAATATTTTACTTCTGGAAGAATTGTTGTATCCACATCTTCAGTATGGAAAACAATTGCAGTATGCCATCTTTGTTTTATCAGGTAAATAGTCTTAAGGGAATCATCCTGAAAAAAAACTTTTTCAGCTTCTTTTGAAAAACCACAACACTCCCAATCTATCGGTGTAACCTGAAGAGCAGGCGAAGTATGCAGAAAAAAGAAAATTACCGGAAAGATTATTATGTTGTTCATGTAAATTTTTAAAAGTTCTCTTTTTACTAACTTAAAACAAATTTTTATGAAAATCCTTACAAAAAGCAGATTAAAAATTTTCTTACTCTTAATCTTACTCTTTTTCTGCCAAACGATTTTTTCTCAGCAGCCAAATGGAAAATATACAATTGTAATTCATGGTGGTGCTGGATCAATGGATCCGAATATGGAAGAATCTTCAAAGCAAGCGTATCTTAATTCGCTTACTCAAGCACTCAACATTGGTAAAGAAATTCTTGAAAAGGGTGGAAGCAGTCTTGATGCGGTTGAGCAAGTAGTCAGATTTCTTGAGGATGATTCATTGTTCAATGCAGGAAGAGGAGCAGTATTTACTGCTGAAGGAAAAAATGAGCTTGATGCATCTATAATGGATGGACGAGATTTATCATCTGGTGCGATAACTGGTGTAACAATCATTAAAAATCCAATTTCACTTGCACGAATGGTAATGGAAAAAACTCAGCACGTTCTTTTTGCAGGCAAAGGTGCTGATAATCTTGGCATGCAGCTCGGTGTTGAAGTAATTGATCCTTCTTACTTCTTTGTTCACGATAGATTTAATGAATTAAAAAGAATGACGAGAAATGTAAAAGGAACTGTTGGCTGTGCTGCAATTGACCAATTCGGAAATATTGCCGCAGCAACATCGACAGGTGGAAGGACAGGTAAAATGCCGGGAAGAGTTGGCGATTCACCCTTGATAAATGCAGGAACCTATGCTAACAATAACACCTGCGGAATTTCAGCTACCGGGCATGGTGAACTGTTTATTAAAAATACTGTTGCTTATCAGATTTCTGCATTGATGGAATTTAAAGGAGTATCTTTAAAAGAAGCAGTTGATGAAGTTATCTATAAAATTTTACCGCAAGGCTCAGGCGGAATCATTGCAGTAGATAAAAATTATAATTTTGAATTTCCTTTTAATACTACCAGTATGATGCGCGGTGTTGCTACATCTGATGGAGTGTTTGAAGTAAAAATCTGGAAATAATTTTTGATAATTGTAGCTCATCCCGCTTTGCGGGTCAAATCTGAGCAAAAATCTCAGGACTGTTCCAGAGGAATCCCTTCGGGAGAGTCCTGAGCTATAGAAATTAATAATAGGAGAAAAAAATGAAACCGACTCCGGGAGATTACGCTCCATACTACGAAAGTTATATCAAGCTTATTGAAGGCGATGATATTTTAAGAATTCTTAATGATCAAAGTAAAAAAACTCAGGATGTTCTGAATTCATTTTCTGAACATAAAGGAAACTACCGTTATGCTGATGGTAAGTGGACCGTGAAAGAAGTCGTTGGTCATCTGCTTGATACGGAAAGAGTTTTCGCTTACCGTGCATTGTGCATTGCAAGGGGAGAGAAGAAATCACTTCCGGGTTTTGATCAGGATGATTATGTAAAAGAAGGTAACTTTAACAGCCGTGAACTTTTTGAATTGAATTATGATTTCAGATTATTGCGAGAATCAAATCTAATTATGTTCAGAAGTTTTACTCCTGAAATGCTTAATAGAAGGGGCTATGCAAATGATACTTCTGTAAGTGTCCTGGCTATTCTTTATATGATTGCAGGTCACGAAAAACATCATATGAATTTCTTACGGGAAAAGTATTTGAAGTAGAAATTATTCGCTAAAAATTTCTTTTATAATCCGATCAGTTGTGCCAACATTTTTGTGAACGAAATCATAAGATTTTTTACCGCATTCATTCATCAGTTTATCATCCGAAAATAATTTTCTAATTACTCTGTAAAATTCTTTTTTATCTTTTATCATAATTCCGCCGCCAGCTTCTACTAATTTTTTTGCTTCCTGCGAGTTTTCGATTTTTGGTCCAAATAGTACAGGCACTCCGTAAACTGCTGCCTCAAGTACATTGTGAACATTGATTTTAAAGCTGCCGCCAATAAAAGCAACATTAGCATAGCTGTAAAGAATGGATAGTATTCCAATTGAATCAACAATAATTATGCTCTGGTTATTGTAGTTATTTATATGAGACAATCTGATGGAAGAAACATCACCTGAAAATTCCTGCTCTAATTTTTCCAGGTGCATTAGTGTTGGTTCGTGCGGAGCGATTATTATCAAAGCATTCTTCTCAAACTTTAATAATTTTTGAAATGATGGAATGATTACATCCTCATCCTGCTGCCAGGTACTGCCGGCGACCAAAACTTTTTTTCCCTCAAGGACATTCGTATTAATTATCCTGCTTTTTTTCGAAGCAAGGCTTCTGCTATAAACCCTGTCAAATCGTGTATCACCAACTACTTTAATTTGAACATTTCGGCATTTGAACGAACTGAAACCTTTTGCATCTTCTTCAGAGACAGTGAGGATTTTCGAAAAGTCTTCATAAAGGTACTTGTGGAATGATCTTATTACCGGAAGCTTGCGTGGGGAATTTTTTTTCATCGTAGCATCAACTAAAAGACAGGGAATCCTTTTTTTCTTCAGCGCCCAGATATGGTTCGGCCAGATGTCGTATCGCATAAACACAGCCATATTCGGTGATATAATTTCGATAAATCTTTTAGCTCTCCACCTTGAATCAAAAGGAAGGTAAGTGATAATATCGGCATAAGGATATTTTTTTGAATTTTCGTAACCTGATGGCGAAAAGAAACTCACTACGATCTTTACATCTGTTTCTTTTTTAAGCTTCTCAATAATTGGTTTTGCCTGTTCAAATTCTCCCAGAGATGAGGAATGAAACCAGATGATTTTTTTTGATAAGTCGAGTGTCAGACGGCTGAGTATTAAATCTTCAAATATTCTCTTTCGCCCTGATATTCCAGTACGGATTTTTTTCTTAAACAGAGATATGAACATTAATGAGAGGTAAAGAAGAGGAACAAAAAATATATTATAAATAATCTGCCAGAACTTTTTCATCACGAAGCCATGATATTTTGTAAACTATTAAATGCCAGCTCCGGTTTTAGTTCCTTCATACATTTGAAATGAATCTTCGGACAGGATTTTCTTCCAATGTGAGTACATGGTCTGCAGGAGAGATTCTCTATTTCAAGTTGAATGCTTTTTGCATTGTAAGGATAGAATCCAAATTCCTTTACAGTCGATCCAAAAAATGCAATCACGGGAACTTTCACAGCAGATGCAAGATGCATTAATCCTGAATCATTTGAATAAATAGCTCGGCACATTTTCATGTCCGAAGCAACTTGTGAAATTCTTGTGTTGCAGAGATTTATTGAATTTTTAATTTGTTTTTCCATTTCAAAACAAAGATCTACTTCTTCTAATCCTCCGAAAAGTACAATCTTGTAACCAGTAGATTCTAATCGCTTGCCCAGCTCGATAAAATATTCTTTCGGCCAGCGCTTGGTAAAATGTTTTGAACCGGGGCATAAGCCGATATACTTTTCACCAGCTTTTAATTTTGGACCTGGTTCATTTGTAGTGAAAAAGTCAAGTCCTTCAGAATCTAATTGAACACCTGCTGCTTCAGCATATCTTACAGGAATTTGAGGTGCATCTTTTAGCTTGTTTATTTTAAAATGTACCAGCAAGAATTTCTTAAAATTATTTTTCTTAAATCGAAGAATCTTACAATGTAATTGGCTGATGATTTCACGCGATCTTAAATTATTCTGCAGGTCAATTACAAGTTCATAATCATTGATGATCAGTGAATTAATAAGTTCCTGCTTTTCTGACTTAATCTTCTTATACTTATAAATATTGGTGAGATATGGATTATCCTGCATCAGTTCAAACAATTCTTCTTTCAAAACAAAATCAATTTGAACTTCCGGATTTTTTTTCTTTATTGAGCGGATTAATGGAGTGGTTAGCAGTATATCGCCAATCGAGCTCAACCTAATGATGAGTATTTTCGTTAATTTAGAAAAGTCAATTGCCATTTTTACTGTAAAATTTACAGCAAAATATAAACAATTATTGTCTTCCCTTGAAAGCAATATTGCTGTTTAACCCAAATGCGATTAATTTAACACAAATAATTTTGAAAGAGTTAAAATGACAACTTTACCACCTCCCGGAACAATTGAATTTCCACAGACTTCACTTGAGAAAAAAGTTTATAATATCGTTGAAAGCTTTGGTGAATATATCCCTGTTACAAATGATAAGAACAGACTCGGTTATTGTTTGTTTAAGTTTATGAAAGGAGAAGGAGATCCTCCGAAGGTATCTTTACGAAGTGCAAAGATTAAAGTTGTCGGTATCTCGATAGATGAGCTTGCACAAAAATTAGATGTCGAACTTAAAAAGATATCAGGATAAAATAATTAATTTACAGGCACTTCTGATTCAGACATAAATTTTTCGACCATCTTAACGTCTTCCTCACTACCTATAAAAATAGGGCAGCGTTGATGCAGCATTTCCGGCTCAATTTCCATAATCCTTTTCTTACCATTAGTTGCTCTGCCTCCGGCTTGTTCAACAATAAATGCCATTGGATTACATTCATATTGCAGACGTAATTTACCTAAAGGATTTCTTGAATCAGCCGGATACATAAATATTCCGCCGTATAAAAGATTACGGTGAATATCTGCAACCATCGAACCAATGTATCTGGAAGAATATGGACGGCTAGTTGTTTTGTCTTCTTCCTGCAAATACTTAATATATTTTTTCAGTCCGGGATGCCAGTAAAGATAATTACCTTCGTTGATGCTGTAGATCTTGGCTTTTTTAGGAGTTTGAATATTCGGATGCGAGAGAAGAAACTCGCCAAATGCAGGATCAAGAGTAAAACCATGAACACCTGCACCAGCAGTATAGACAAGCATTGTACTTGATCCATAAACAACATAGCCGGCAGCAACCTGGTGAATTCCTGCTTGCAAACAATCATCCATTGTACCTGGTCCGTCGCCCGGTGATAATCTTCGGTAAATAGAGAAAATAGTACCGATACTAATGTTAGCATCAATGTTTGAAGAACCATCGAGAGGATCAAACAGAAGAACATACTTACCAATATTAAACTTTTGTGGAATTTGAATAATGTCTTCTTCTTCTTCTGAAGCCATTACACAAAGATGTCCGCCATGATCCATCGCTTTAATTAACATATCGTGTGCAAGCATATCAAGCTTTTTAACCTGCTCGCCATGAATATTATTATCCCCGGTAAAACCGATAATGTCTACGAGACCTGCTTTATTAACTTCGAGCGAGATAATTTTAGCTGCGAGTGAAAGATCGTGAAGTAATTTTGATAGTTCTCCGGTAGCACCGGCATATTTAGATTGTTCCTCAATGATATGCCGACCTAAGGTCATGAATTGTGTTATGCCCATTTTCCCTTCTCCCTTTTAATGGATGTATTCAGGAAGCCAGAATTTCCTGATCTTTATATTGAAGCTGGTACAATTTATAATAAATTCCCTTTTTTGCAAGCAGCTGCTGATGATTTCCTGTTTCTCTGATCTCTCCCTTGTGCAAAACGATGATTTTATCAGCATTTTGTATAGTTGAAAGCCTGTGGGCTATTACGATGGCCGTCCTTCCAACCAATAGTTTTTCGATTGCCTGCTTGATAAGCATCTCGGATTCTGTGTCGATGCTTGATGTTGCTTCATCAAGTATAAGAATTTTTGGATTATAAGCCAGTGCTCTTGCAAAAGAAATAAGTTGTTTCTGACCAACGCTTAAAGTGGCACCACGTTCCTTAACTTCCTCATTATACTTTTGAGGAAGTTCTCTTACAAATTTATCTGCACCAACCATCCTGGCAGCTTCAATTACTCTTTCTTCTTTTATTGTATCGTCATTTAAATTTATGTTGGATTTTATATCACCCGAGAACAAGAAAACATCCTGTAAAACCATGGAGATATATTTTCGCAGATCACGTTTATCCAGTTTTTCGATGTTAACTCCGTCAAGAAGAATTTCACCTTTGTTGATATCGTAAAATCTGGTGAGAATATTAATGATTGAAGTTTTACCAGCACCGGTGTGTCCAACAATTGCAATTCTTTCTCCTGGATTAATACTGAACGAAATATCTTTTAATACATACTCATCATTGTTGTAAGCAAACCAAACATTTTTAAATTCAATACTTCCTTTTACATTTTCCAGTTTTATAGGATTTTCAGGATTGCGGATCATCGTTTGATTGTCAAGTAATTTGAATACTCTTTCAGAAGAAGCCATTGCGGTTTGCATTATGTTATATTTTTCTGAAAGGTCGCGAATTGGTCTGAAGAACATTTCAGTGTATTGTATAAAAGCGAAAAGCACTCCGATGGTAAGCGTACCCTGAATTACCTCACCACCGCCATACCAGATAATTAATCCAATTGCAATTGAGCTGAGCAATTCAACACTCGGATAAAATACAGCATAGTAGAAAATAGATTTAATATTTACCTGTCGGTAATCGCTGTTGATGGCAGCAAACTTTTTAAGCTCATCGTTTTCTTTATTGAAAATCTGGACAACGCTCATTCCGGTTACGTGTTCCTGCATATAAGAATTTAATCTTGCAAGATGAAGTCTTACATCTCTATAACTTTCGCGCGCTTTCCTTCTGAAAAGAAAAGTTCCGTAGATTAAAACAGGCAGCACGGAAAGTGTAACAAGTGAAAGGTTGAAATCCATAAAGAACATAAAACCAAGTATCCAGAAAATTATAAACACATCACTGAACACCATCACTATTCCTGAAGAGAAAAGTTCACCAAGAGCTTCGACATCGTTTGTTGCGCGGGTAACGAGTCTGCCGATCGGAGTTCTATCAAAAAATTTTAATGCAAGCTTTTGAATGTGGTTGAAAATTTGTGTTCGCAGATCGTATAAAGTTTTTTGTCCAAGATATTGTGTGAAATAAGTGAGGAAGTATTGTATTACTGCCTGAAATATCAGAGAACCAAATAAAGCTAAACTTATGATTAGCAATCCATTATAGTCCGAATTTGCTATGTAGTCATCAACGGCAATTTTGGTTAGGTAGGGACGAATTGGACCAAGTGCGGCAACAATTATGTTCATCAGAATAGCAAATATTACAAAGCGCTTGTACGGTTTAACATAACCAAGCAATCTTTTCATCAGCTTTGCGTCGTAAGCTTTACCTAATACTTCTTCTTCGCCTTTGTAATCGCTCATAAAATTAGTTTTATTTTTAATTTCCTCTTTTAACCTCCCCTCTCCTTTGGAGAGGGGAAGGGGGAGAGGCCTTATTTTATTTCTTCAAGTTCCTGTTCAAGTAATTGTTTATAATGCAGATCAGCATAAATGCCTCCCTTTGCAACGAGCTCTTCGTGAGTGCCTTCCTCAGCAATCTTGCTGTCTGAAAGCACAATAATTTTATCAGCATCTTTCACCGTAGAAATTCTATGACTTATTATAATGCTCGTTCTTTCTCTCATAAAGCTTTTAAGATTTTTCAAGATCTCTTCTTCAGTACTTGTATCAACTGCGGAAAATGAATCATCAAGTATTAATATATTTGGATCGATAGCTAAAGCACGCGCAAGGCAGGCTCTTTGCTTTTGCCCGCCGGAAAATGTTATTCCTCTTTCACCGACTATCGTTTCATACTTCAAAGGAAATTCCTGGATATCTTTATCGAATTGTGCAATCTCAGTAACCTTGTTAACAAGCGACCGGTCAACTTCACGCCTTCCGTAGGAGATATTATTCAATATTGTATCAGAGAATAGAAATGATTCCTGCTGTACTACTCCAATGTTTGTTCGGAGTACATCAAGCGGCATTTCTTTGACATTCATTCCATCAATTAATAATTCTCCCTCTGTGCAATCATACAGTCGAGGAATCAGATTTATTAATGAAGTCTTTCCTGAACCTGTGTATCCCATAATTGCGAGAGATGAACCTGCCGGAATTTTAAGATTAATATTTTTTAAAATATTCGGACTGTTCTCGTTGTAACGGAATGAAACATTTCTGAATTCAATATTTCCATTTACTTCCTTAATTGAATAATTGGTTTTTTCTGTTTCAGTAATTTCATAAGGCTCTGATAAAATTTTATTAAGTCTCTTCATACTTGCTTCAGCTTGCTGAATTATATTTATCACCCAGCCAAAAGCAATCATTGGCCAAATTAGTATTCCAAGGTAAACAATGAACGCTGTGATTTCGCCGAGAGTTAATTCACCGTTAATTACTTTTGTGCCTCCAAGCCAGATAACAATAATTATTGATAAACCTGTTATCAGAAAAAGGATTGGCATTATCATAGCCTGGGTTTTTACAAGGTTCATATTTTTTTTAAGATAGTCCTGGCTGTGTTCTGCATATCTTTTCATTTCACTTTCTTCGCGAACATAGGATTTGATAACCCGAATGCCAGAAAAATTTTCCTGAGCCAAAGTTGTGAGTGTAGCAAATTTTTCCTGGATGACAGTAAACTTCGAGTGAATCAACTTCCCAACTTTGTAAACAAGTACAGAAAGCAGCGGCAGTGGCAGCAGTGCATAGATAGTTAAGCTTGTGTTCAGAGAAAGCATTAATATCAGAACCATAATTAATCTTACTGATGTATCGATGGAATACATAACAGCAGGTCCGATAAACATTCTTATGGCATTTATATCATTAGTTGCGTGAGCCATTATGTTGCCGGTTGAAGTATTCTGAAAATATCGCATTGGAAGCAATTGAATATGTTTCCAGAAATCACCGCGAAGATCAAACTCAATTTCTCTTGATACAACAATTATCGTCTGTCTTATCATAAATCTGAATATCCCGGCAAACAGGGATGCACCCACTATCATCAAACCATATTGAAGTAAAAGCGAATTGGTTGCATTAGATTGGAGAGCATCAATTGAATCTTTCATAAGCATCGGGACATAAACCGTTCCGATGTTTGAAAGAAGTATAAATATAAAACCCAGGATGAGTTTATTCTTATAGCGTAAAAAATATTTTTTTAAAGTGAAAAGGTTTTTCATTTAAGAAATATTAACAGATAAGAGTGAGTAAGTTTATTATTGGTTTTATTGCAAAGCTATTTTGGTCAGGTATTTTTTTATTTCATCTTTCGATGGTTCCGGTATGAGATACTCAACTTCTTCTTCATAATTTATATCATCAAAATAAGTAAGCTGCTCTCTAAATAACTTTTCGCTAAAACCCTCTCCAAAGATTCTCCCGGCGTTGCTGGCAATTTTTTTTAGTGTAACATCTTTTTGAAAAATAAAGTACAGATCAACATAATCCTTCCATTTAGCTCTTTCTCCCAAAGCATACGCTTTCATTGCTGCCAGATCAATGA
Organism: Ignavibacteriaceae bacterium; assembly: GCA_035478175.1. Taxonomy (GTDB): domain Bacteria; phylum Bacteroidota; class Ignavibacteria; order Ignavibacteriales; family Ignavibacteriaceae; genus IGN2. Next base: position 71,175 of record DATIJX010000219.1, on the reverse strand, counting down.
GTGATGGCATTTTGATTATATCAACAAAATTCAATTCTGACTTAACAGGATATAAGAACTGATAAAACGTGATTTTCACATTGCCTATAAACAGAGTCCATTCCTGCGGTGTTTGATACAGCGTCTTTAATCGGAATCCGTTTTTCTTAATCCTGTCTTCCAAAACTTTTCTTTTGATCCTTGATTGTGTAAACAGATCGAAGTCAACTGATCGTCTATGACCAATCTGCAGTGCAATCGCTGTTCCACCAACCATATAGAAGGATCTTTTAAACTTTCTGATAAGTTGCAGGAGCTTTAATTGTTCTTTGGTTAAAATTTCTTTTTGGAAGATGCTCATTAAAATATAATGTGAAAAAATGCCTGGTCTGCTTTCTGTAGTTATTTCTTTTTCGGCTTAACTGTTCGAAAAAAATATCTGAAACTTTTTTCAATCCAAGTGTGTCAATTAATCTTTTAAACCCTTTCCAATCGCCATTATTCAGAATCATTTCAACTAAAGTATAATCACTTATTTTTTGCTTAGCTGCCTCCGGAACATACCATAGCAAGTAAGAATAATCTTTTATCAGCTTTTTTCTTTTATCCATAGAATAGTTTTGCGAACTGTTTTCTATCAATCTATTACTTTAAAGTTAGTGTATTTTTGTAACACTTCCGGTACTATGATAGTTCCTTCATCAGTCTGATAAGTCTCCAATAATGAAACCATCAATCTGCTTGTAGCTAATCCTGAGCCATTTAGTGTATGAACGAATTCAGGTTTTTTACTTGCATCCTTCTTAAAACGAATGCTTGCTCTACGTGCCTGGAAATCTTCAAAGTTACTGCAGGAAGAAGCCTCAAGCCATCTTTGTTCTGCTGGTGACCACGTTTCAATATCATAACACTTCGCTGCTGAGAAACTTAAATCGCCAGTGCAAAGCATTAATATGCGATATGGGATCTTTAATGCTTTAAGAATATCTTCAGCATCGCTTACGAGATTTTCTAATTCGTCATATGAAGTTTCAGGTTTAACAATTTTCACCATCTCGACTTTATTGAATTGATGAACCCGCAGAAATCCTTTCGACTCTTTTCCATAAGAACCAGCCTCTCTTCTAAAACAAGCTGAGTAGCCGACATATTTTATTGGTAAATCTTTCTCGGCAAGCATTTCATCACGATGAAGATTTGTAATTGGTACTTCCGCTGTCGGAATAGGATACAAACCATCTTTCTCGATGCAGTACATATCATCTTCCATTTTTGGAAGCTGACCGGTTCCCATCATTGATTCTCTGTTTACAAGGAATGGTGGAAATACTTCTTTGTAGTTATGATGAGTTAAATGATAATCCAGCATAAAGTTGATGAGTGCTCTTTCAAGCGTAGCACCATTGCCAATGTAAACAGGAAAACCAGAACCGGAAACTTTCGCACCTCTTTCAAAATCGAGTATGTTTAACTTTTTACCGAGTTCGATATGGTCAAGTGTCTTGTCTTTTTTCTCGTACGAAAATCCCTCCGGAATCCATTTTTTTACTTCAACATTTTGTTCAGCAGTTTTTCCAACAGGAACGGATGAGTGAGGTAAGTTAGGAATGAACATCAATATCGTATTCAGTTCGTTCTCAACTTCTTTCAGCTGATTATCAAGTTCCGTAATTTTATCAGAAACTGTTTTCATCTCGGCGAAGATCTGAGTTGTATCTTCACCGGCTTTTTTCATCTGCGGAATTTTTGCTGAGACCTGGTTCTTCTTTGCCTTCAGTTCTTCGACTTCAGCGATTATTTTTCTTCTCTTCTCGTCGAGAGAAAGAATTTCATCAACACGGTCTTTTTCGTTTTTGTTTTGAATCCCTTGCTTTACCAGCTCAGGATTTTCACGAATGAATTTTATATCAAGCATTAGTTATCCAATTTTGATAAATAATCTTTAGCCATTTCAAGAAATTTTTCTGCGTTCTGGATTTGCTTTTCAGCATCCTGCTTTGTAGCTATATAAAAATCCCTGTAATCAGACAGAATTCTTATATTGAACGCCGTATCAAGAAATGTAAAAAAATGTTCTGGTATTTTCTCAGTATTGATAAAAAATTTATTGAATAACATTATTATGCCAACATGCCTTTTACTGTCAACTTTTTCCGTTGCAAGTAAAGCACGTGTCGCATGAAACATCGAATAATAAGTACTGTTAAGTGATTTTGCATAAAACTTTTGGGTTAACAAATTAATAGCAATACTCAATTCCTCTAATGCCTTTTCAATACGGTATTTAGAAAGCTGTACTGCGGAACTATCCATAAATTATTTTGCCTTCTTTAACCATATTCATATAGAATGGCATCACACTTTTATATTTATTATACGATTCATTACTGATAATCATAATAGATACTAAAGTACCGTATTTTCTTGAAAGTCTGCTCGTAATTTCACCTATCATATCATTATAATCCGGGATATTTGTATCACTAACATTTGACATCAAAGCAAAATCAATATCAGATTCCTCATCGTAATCTCCGCGCGCATAGGAACCATATAAAATAACTTTCGAGAGTTTATCGCCCAGTAATTTCTTTGCTGCTTCCTCCACTTCACTTTTTAGTTTTTCTAATATTTCCTTATTCATAGAATATTAATAATTACTTCACTACAATGTTATAAATCTTATTCTTTACGTAAATCTCTTTAACAATTGTCTTATCCGCTGTGTGCTTTGTCACTCTCTCTTCGCTGAAGACTAGTTTCTTGACAACTTCCTGCTCACTATTAAGGGGCACATCTATCGTGGCTCTTAGTTTCCCGTTAACTTGAACCGCAATGCTTATTGTATCCTCGATCAATGCTGACTTATCAACTTCATACCAAAACGGTTTTTCAAAAATTGACGAAGTATTTCCAAGCAAACTCCAGCACTCTTCTCCGAGGTGGGGTGCAAGTGGTGAAACCATAATCGCAAGTCTCTGCAAAGCATACAATTGAATTTCCTTGGAACAAGTTGAAAGATCTTTTAAGTTATTCAGCAGTTCCATCATTGCTGCAATTGCAGTATTGAATCGAAAATGATTCACTTCCTCATCAACTTTCTGTAGAGTCTGATTTATTCTTCGATAAATAAATTTACCCTGTTCCGATAGTGAATTTAAATCGTATTTTTCTTTTGCAGTAGTCTGGTTTGCCAAATCTTTATATTCATTGAAAAGATCATAAATTCTGTTGACGAACCGGTCTGTTCCTGAAATTCCTTTATCACTCCAATCTCCGCCCATATCGTACGGTCCCATAAACATTAAGTATAAACGGAATACATCTGATCCAAACTTTGAAGTAAACAAATCTGGGTTAACAACATTTCCTTTCGACTTTGACATCTTCGCTCCTGCATTGGTAATCGTTCCCTGGTGAACAAGTGTCTGGAATGGTTCATGACCCTTGGCTATTCCAATATCCCGCAAAAATTTGTGAATGAATCTTGCATACAGAAGATGCATAGTGGCGTGTTCAGCACCGCCAACATACATATCAACAGGTACCCAGTTATCGGCAATTGATTTATCAAAAATTCCCGCTGAATAATTTGGATTCAGAAATCTGAAATAATACCACGATGAATCTACAAATGTATCCATCGTATCCGGATCGCGTTTTGAATTTGTTCCGCACTTCGGGCATTTCACATTTATATATTTCTCGTTACGTGCGAGAGGTGATTCACCGCCAAGCTTAAAATCAACATCGTAGGGTAACTCAATCGGCAGTTCGGCTTCGCTCACTGGAACTTCACCGCATTTTTCACAATGAATAATTGGAATTGGAGTTCCCCAATATCTCTGACGGGAAATAAGCCAATCTCTCAAACGATAGTTGACAGTTGCTTTGCCAATTCCTTTCTGCTCGAGCCAATGGTTTATTTTCTTTTTTGCGTCTTCAACAAACAGTCCATCTAAAAAATCACTGTTGATTGCAGGACCATCTTCCAAATAAGCTTTTCCAGCAAATTCATCCGGCGGCTGAACAGTTCTGATGATTGGAAGATTAAACTTTTCAGCAAACTCCCAATCTCTTTCATCCTGTCCGGGAACGGCCATTATTGCACCGGTTCCGTAAGTCTGCAGAACATAATCTGCAATCCAGATTGGAATTTTTTTATTGTTAACCGGATTGATGGCATAAGCACCAGTAAAAACTCCGGTCTTTTCTTTTACGGTTGATGTCCTTTCAATTTCTGTTAAAGATTTTATGGATTCTTTGTATGATTCAACTTTATATTTGTGATCAGCAGTAGTCAACTTCTCAACTAGCGGATGTTCAGGTGCAAGAACCATATACGTTGCACCGAAAAGAGTATCGGGTCTTGTGGTAAATATTCTAATAATATCATTTGAGCCATCACCCGTGCCTGACGGCAGGTAAACTCTAAAATCAACTTCAGCACCGATGCTTTTACCAATCCAGTTGCGCTGCATCAACTTGGTTTTTTCCGGCCAGTTGATAGTATCCAATCCTTGAAGCAGCTCTTCTGCATAATCAGTTATCTTAAAAAACCATTGAGAAAGATTTCTCTGAATTACTTCCGTTCCGCATCTTTCACATTTTCCATCGTGGACCTGCTCGTTTGCAAGCACAGTCTGGTCTTTGGGACACCAGTTAACAGGAGCTTTTTTTCTATACGCCAATCCCTTTTTGTAAAGCTGAAGAAACAGCCACTGATTCCATTTGTAGTATTCAGGTGCACAGGTCATCAACTCAGCTTGCCAGTCATACATACAACCGATTCTTTTCAACTGCTCTTTGATGTCTTTAATATTTTTTATTGTGCTGTCCTGCGGATGAATTCCTGTTTGTATTGCGTAATTCTCAGCAGGTAGTCCAAAAGCATCGTAACCCATCGGCTCAAAAACATTGAAGCCTTTCATTCTTTTATAGCGAGCCCAGGAATCTGAAGGACCGTAGTGATACCAATGTCCGGTATGCAGCTTTGCACCGGAAGGATAAATAAACATATTCAGATGATAAAGTTTCTTTTCTATTTTGGAAAAATCAGTTTTATAAACCTGTTTTTCTTCCCAGAATTCTTGCCATTTAGATTCTATTTCTGCGTGCGGATATCTCATTAATATTTCGTTTTTTGGTAAAAAATGTCCAAAGGACTGCTTCGGAGAGAGCAAATTTAGCCAAAAGGGGAGGGAATTCAAATTTAGTAATTAGTAGTGAGTATTGAGAAGTTAGCCCGTCTCGCCGATGGCGAGCCGAGGCGAGTAGTGGGTGGGGAGGTTGATTTTTTGCCAATTACAAACTGATTGGTTTTGACTTTGGTTAAAAATTAATTCAAGTTTCATATAGAAATAATTTTCTACTCCGTGAGGGCAATAATTTAGAGCCATCTGATTGTTAAACTCTGGAAGATGACACGCCGAAAAAACTCTCCCGAAGCAGAAGTTTTGAAATTAACTTTTTCAACTTCAAATGGAGGCTCGCTATGTTGAGTACATTGAAATCCCGCCTTCACAGAAAAGCAGGTTCATTTATTCAAACAAAGAAAATGTTGTTAATCAAATAATCAGAAGAATAAAATGAAATCAATAGTAATAATTCTGTTTTGTCTTATTGGCGAGTTAGTTATTCCGCAGATAAGTTTTTACCCGGTTTACAATCTTTCAAATACTCCCAATACAGCATCCGGCAATCATTCTGTCTATTTTGAACCTGGCGGGAATTATTATATCGTCTGGGTAGATGACGATAAAATTCTTTTTAAGAAATCAACAGATTTGGGGGAATCATGGTCAGGTAGTCAGGTTTTAGTTTCATCTAATAATATTTGCGGATCTCCTGCCATAAAATCCGATTATAATTATGTTTATGTTGTCTGTCATCAGTTCTCTGGGGATTATGAGATATTATTTCTTTCCTCATCTGATTTCGGACAAACATGGAGCCCGCTGCAAGGTATATCAGGAATGGATTCCGGATCCCTCGTTCCCCAGTTAGAAGTTTCCGGTTCGAATATTTTTGTTACCTGGGAACAGAAAACCAGTCTTATGAATAACAAGTCTGAAATCAATTTTATAAAATCTTCAGATCGGGGAATTAGCTGGTCATCTATAATCAACTTATCAAATTCTCAACAGATTCATTCAGATGATGTGCAAATTACTCTTTCAGGAAATAATCTTTACTGTTCCTGGCTGGAATATTTATCTTCGATGGAAAACGATATCTATTTTTCAAAATCTACTAATAATGGAAATAACTGGACAGCACCTGTTAACATCACAAATAATTCTGATTTCCAGTACAATATTTATATGACAGACAACGGTATCAATTATTTATACATTGCATATGAAAATGGTGCATTACTTGAATCGGAAATCTATCTGAAGAATAGTTCAGATGGCGGAGGTACCTGGTCGGTTCCGGTAAACATTACAAATAATCCGGGCAAGTCAAGTAATCCTTGTATAAGTATTTTTTCTGACAATATTTATTTCATCTGGTCTGACAATTCGCATTCAATTCCTGCAAATGACAGTTCAGATATTTTCTTCAAATGGTCAACTGATTTTGGACTTAACTGGCTCGATTCGGTGAATGTTTCTGAAAACTCAGGTAATTCATTACAACCCAGAATTTGTTACGAGATAAACGGACCTTTGCCGGCACCCTGGCTGGACATTACCATATTCTGGTACGATTACTCTCCGGGTATTTCAGAAATATTTGCAAGAAGGGCTAATCATAATTTATCCTCAGTGGAAGCAACTCCTGATGAAATTAACTCTTTTATTCTAGAGCAAAACTATCCCAATCCGTTCAACCCAAGTACTAGAATTAAGTATTCCGTTCCATTTGTAGAGACGCATCGCGATGCGTCTCTACTGGTGACATTAAAAGTATTTGACATACTTGGTAATGAAATAGAAACATTGGTAAACGAAGAAAAAGCAGCAGGTGCTTATGAGATAACCTGGTATGCAGAAGGATTACCGAGTGGAATTTATTTCTACCAGTTGAAAGCGGGAGAATTTATTCAAACAATGAAGATGATTTTATTGAAATGATTTGAGCAGTAGGGGCTCAATATATTGAGCCCCTACAAATGTAATGTGAAATTGAAATATGAATGGTTTGGGACATCACGCAAATTTTTTTATTGCCAATTACAAAACGATAGTTTAAAAAACTTATCATAAATGATTAAAGCATTACATAGTTTAATTTGGCATTACTTGAGTGTTCAATTTTCCCAGTGATATATGTAACTTTAAATAGTGGTAAAATAAAAATTTCCAAACTTCCTAAATTCAAAATGGGAGAAATAACATGAATTATATATTCGAAAAAAAAAGCACTTCTAATTTTATCAGGTTATTTTTCTTACTGGTGATGGTTATTCTCATCTCACCAAACCTGATTTTTTCTCAAACAGGCATTCATCAAAAAGGCAATCCACCTGATCCACGGTTACATAATGAAGTTGAGGATGATGCTTATGTCCCCGATTTGAGAGATAGCCAGGGAAGATCGCCGGCATTTAAATATTCGATGAGAAATATTACTACAACCCAGGTAAATGTTGATGCGAATGGACAAAATATAGTTGGCGATGCTGCTAATGAACCCTCAATTGCAATTGACCGCAACAATCCGAATAGAATGGCAATCGGATGGCGGCAGTTTAATACTATTACTAATAATTTCCGTCAAGCTGGGTATGGATTTACAACGAACGGTGGACAGACATGGACATTTCCCGGCGTAATAGAGCCTGGTGTTTTCCGCTCGGACCCGGTACTGGGAAGTGATGCCGATGGAAATTTTTATTATAACAGCTTAGCCGTTTCTCCAACATATTTTTGTGATGTGTTTAAATCAAGTTCCGGAGGATCTTCCTGGGGAGATAAAGCTTATGCTCAGGGCGGAGACAAGCAGTGGATGACTATAGATAAAACCAGCAGTTCCGGAAAAGGGCATATCTATGCTTTCTGGACAAGTTATTATAGTGTTTGTTCTCCCGGGTTTTTTACACGTTCTACTGATGGTGGCGCTTTTTTTGAAGATTGTGTTACAATCCTCCCAAATGATCCGTATTGGGGAACACTGGCAGTTGCTTCGAATGGAGATCTTTTTGCTGGTGGAGCAGCCGGAGGGGATTTCCTGGTCGCCAGATCTTCAAATGCAAAGATTGCTGGGCAGATAGTATCGTGGGATATGGCTACAACTGTAAATCTGGATGGCACAATAAAGGCATTTAGCGGTGGACCGAATCCAGGTGGTTTACTTGGTCAGACAATCATTGCAATTGATACTTCAGGTGGTCCATATCATGATAATATATACTTGCTATGTTCAGTTGAAAGAAATTCTAATCCCGATCCTCTCGATGTTATGTTTTCAAGAAGTACAAATGGAGGTGTAAGCTGGAGTTCACCTTATAAAATTAATGATGATCCTGGCACTTCTGCATATCAATGGTTTGGAACAATGTCAGTAGCTCCAACCGGACGAATCGATGTTGTATGGCTTGATACTCGTGATAACCCTGGAACTTTCCTTTCAGCTTTATATTACTCTTTTTCAATGGACGGCGGAGTAACCTGGTCACAAAACGAGAGGCTCTCAGATTTCTTTAATCCGCATGTTGGATGGCCAAGTCAAAATAAAATGGGTGATTACTTTGATATGATTTCTGACTTTACCGGTGCTCACCTTGCATGGGCTGCTACATTTAATGGTGAACAGGATATTTATTACAGTTACGTAACTGATTCTACTTTTATTCCTGTTGAGCTTTTATCCTTCACTGCCTCATCGAATGGCAGGGAAGTTATTCTTAACTGGTCAACCGCAACGGAACTTAATAATCAGTTGTTCGAAATTCAGAGAGGTTTCGATGGAAGCGATTTTGCAACTGTTGGTTTTGTTAACGGAAAAGGAACGACAACTCAAAGACAGGAGTATATTTATAAAGATAAAATTAATGTTGATGGAAAATACCTCTATCGTTTAAAGCAGATTGATTATCTCGGAAGCTATCAGTACTCAGACATAATCGAAATAGATTTAAGAGTCTTTAATTCTTACTTACTTGAGCAGAATCATCCAAATCCGTTTAATCCATCAACAACCATTGGTTATGGATTAAAAGAAAAAAGTTCAGTTAAAATTACAGTACTCAATTCAATCGGCGAAGAAGTAGCTTTATTACTAGATGAAGAAAAAGAATCCGGATATCATACTATAGAATTCAACGCAGCAAATCTTCCAAGCGGAGTTTATTTCTATCGATTGAAGGCGGGTAATTTTATCGAAACTAAGAAGATGATTTTGCTAAGATGATATGAATTGTAGGGGCACAATATATTGTGCCCCTACAAACATAATATGAGAATGATTATTACAAGCTGTGGTTAACTTCTCACGTAAAACGTCTGTCCTCGTTTCGGTCCTACAGAAATAATATCAATCTTAATTCCAGAGTGTTTAGCCATGAAATTCAGATACTCCTTTGTTTTTACAGGAAGCTGATCGTAGGATAAACAATTGCTGATATCTTCATTCCAACCATCAAGCACTTCATAAATTGGTTTGACCGATGATAGTTGCTCAACAGAAGTAGGAAAATATTTTAACCTTCTGCCATTCAAATCATATCCGATGCAGACTTTTATTTTATCGAAGCTGCTGAGAACATCCAGCTTTGTAATTGCAACCGATGTAATCCCGTTAACCATTTGTGAGTAGGCTACAAGAAAAGCATCATACCAGCCGCATCTTCTGGGTCTTCCTGTTGTTGCACCAAACTCAGCACCGATTGTTCTGAGTTTCTCTCCTTCCTCGTCCAGAAGTTCTGTTGGGAAAGGACCATTACCAACACGTGTAGTATAAGCTTTTACAATACCAACAACCGAATCAATTTTTGTTGGCGGAATTCCTGTTCCGGTGCAGGCTCCACCCGAAGTTGGACTGCTTGAGGTAACAAAAGGATAAGTTCCATGATCAACATCGAGCAAAGTGCCTTGAGCACCTTCAAGCAAAACGGACTTGCCTTCAGCAATTGCGTGGTTAAGAAACGATGGGACATCCTTAATATATTTATCAATCGTCCTGTCGAACTCAAGATATTCTTTTACAATTGCATCAACATCAAGTCCTTCGTGCTCATATACTTTTTTCAGCAGATCATTTTTTTCTTTTAGGTTCAACCTGATTTTCTTTTCAAGCTCAACTCTGTCAAGAAGATCAACTATTCTTATCCCTTTACGTGCAAACTTATCAATGTAACAAGGACCAATTCCTCTTCCGGTTGTCCCGATTTTTGTATCGCCGCTTTCAATTATTTGGTCCAGCAATTTATGATAGGGCATTATGAGATGAGCATTATGACTTATAAATAATCTTCCTTCCACCTTGATTTCATTTTTTTCAAGAAGCTCTATCTCTTCAAGCAGAGCTGTTGGATCAATTACAACACCGTTGCCAATTACACAAATAACATCATCTCTTAATATTCCGGATGGTATTAAATGAAGAACATATTTTTTTTCACCAATGATAACAGTGTGCCCGGCATTTGCACCGCCCTGATACCTTGCAACTATTTTATACTTTTCACTAAGTATATCAACAATTTTTCCTTTGCCTTCGTCACCCCACTGGCTTCCGACAAGTACTGTAACACTCATAGTTTTATTTTTTCTTTAGGATTAATTTTAGTTTAAGCAAACAAAAACTCCGAATCTTTCAATCCGGAGTTTCTGTTCAGAAAATAATTTTATTTGATTTATTTTGGTAAAGATTCGACTGCTTTATCAACAGATTCATAGTGTTCAAAAATCGTTATCAGCTTAGTTATTATGAGCAAGCTTTCAATTTTATCAGTTACGTTTGCAAGCTTGTAAAAACCATTTGCCTTTTTCATTGTTGTTAAACCGCCAATTAACATTCCAAGCCCTGAGCTGTTCATAAACTTAACATCGCTAAGATCTATGATTACTCTTATCTTATTTTCATCAATTAATTTGTGCAATAAATCGTTGAATTCTTTGGTGTCGTCGCCGCCCATCACATTTCCTTTTAATTCAACTATTACTGCCCCATATTTTTCAGTGGTTTTAATTTTCATAAATGATTCCTTTAAATTTTCAGCGAAATTTAATCAGATAAGCATACTTTTGCAAATAGTAAAACAGAATTTAGATTCAGTACTTTTTGATTAGATATATATTTAATAAATTGGAACAACACCGTAAATATTACGTCTAAAAAAATGATATCAAAAGAAGAAGAAAAGGACTTGCAGCAGCCTCAAATACTCTCAATAGATGATGATTATTCGATAATCAGGCAATTTGTTGATGGTGATAAGTCTGCTTTTCAGATCCTTGTTAAAAGACATAAAGAAAAAGTAAGGAATATAATTTATATAACTATGAGCAACAGCGCCCTTGTTGATGATATTGCTCAGGACGTTTTTATAACGGTTTACAGAAATTTAAAGCATTTCAGATTTGAATCTCAGTTTACAACCTGGCTTTACAGGATTACCGTCAACAGGTGCAAAGATTATTTAAGAAAGATGAACGTTAGAAAAATATTTTTCCCGATTGAAGAGGGTTTCGAAGTATCTGAGTACTCTTCACCTGTTGAAAATAATGATATTTCCAGAATAGTGATGGATGCAATCTCAAAGCTGCCGGTAAAACTCAGAATGCCATTAATTCTTAAAGATATTGAAGGATTCAGCTACCAGGAAATTTCAGAAACATTAAAATGCGAGATGGGAACAGTAAAATCAAGAATATTCAGAGGAAGAGAAAAGCTGAAAGAAATACTTCAGCCTCTTGAGAAGGAGTTGATGAATTGAAAAAAGATTTACAAAATTTAGAACTACTATCCGCTTATCTTGATGATGAATTATCCCAATCAGAAAAAGCAGAAGTTGAAAAGCTTCTTGCGACTTCACTTGAATTACAGAAGAAGCTCGAAGACCTGAAAAAAGTTAAACAGCTTGGTAACAGGGTAAAGCGAATACCAGAATCCCCATTCTTTGAAACACGACTGATGGCTGCAATTGAAGGACAAAAAAATGAACCATCAAGAATAAAAAGGTGGATGCCAGCTGCTGCTTTGGCAATTGTTACGATTGTTATCATGGTAGTGCTGAAGTTTAATCCTGGTATACTAGATAAAATGTGGGAAGATCAAAAAGTTGCAATTGCCGGTTTCTATAAGGAAAACCTGCAGCCGGTTTTGCTTGCAGCAAATCTTACCAACGAAGATGTATTCAACTTTGCATTCAATAATGAACTGCCGCTTGATAATACACGTCAGCAATATCTTCTTTTAGGATATGATGATTCGGGAAAAGAATTTTTTGAAATTCGTTCGAGTGATCAAAAGGTAAAAAGAGAAAGTTATAATGAATTTATTTCTGCAATGAATTTAGATGCCAAGCAGAAAGAGACTGTTGATTCAATTATTGGCAGCTACAGCAAAGCGCTTGAGTCACAAGTTCTTGTAAATGAAAAGAATACAATTGCGATAAATCCTAATCTGTGGAATTTAAGAAAAGCCATCTTTGCCGACTTGCTTGTTGCTTCCGAAAAATTAAACAAAGTAAAGTTTGATAGAATTGTCCCTTCAGGAATTACTAATGCTGAAAGAGTGATAGTAGTTAATACACTGGAAAAATTAAAAAATACTTCCGGTGATCAGTACATTTTTGTGACACCCGATTCGATATTTGAGGAGTCATATCAGTTTGACTCAAAGCTTTATGAAAAAGAAATGAGAGAATTAGAAAAGCAAATTCAAGTTAATGAAGAAAAGGTCGAGCAGTTTACACTGAATATGAGGTTTGATTCAACTTACAAATACCTAACTATGGCTCATAACGAACACTCTTTCCGGATTGTGGTTGACTCCAACATTTGCAGAGTTGATTTACCTGTGCCTGAAGTACCGGAAATACCTATTCCGGGAATGACGACGATCAATCCGCTGGTTGAACAGGCTACGAATAATATTCACTTTTATGCTTATAAAATTCCAAAGATTGAAAAAACAAAAACCGAAATTAAAATCGAATACTACAATGACGATTCCGTTTACAGTTATGTGGTTAACTATAATATGTTGAATATGGATTCGCTGGCCGAAGCTAACCCCGGATTGGATCTTTACAACCTTGAAAAATTAAAACCTGTAAAACCTTTCGATGATACTATGCTCATTAAATATCAATTTGACCGTGATTACTATAACAGATATTACTCCGATGACGAGTTCAAAAAGCAGATGGAAGAACTGCAGAAAGAACTTCAGCAAATGAGCGAAGAACTAAATAAGCAGAGAATCAGAGTTAAGTCAGAAGTTACGAAGAGTCCTAAAAAATAGGCTATTTTGCTCTCTGTGAATTAAATTTAGACTCGTTAATTTTTCAACCATCCCAAATATTGTCCGTTCATACCTGAAATCTTTAACCATAAGTCGGTTTCGCTTAATTTACAGCGGTTGTATTTTAACCGGTAACTAATAAATTTATTTGCCGGGCATATAATTAATATGGTTAAAATTTCACGAAATATTGTAACCACTCAATTGCAGCTTTTTTTACTTGCTGCATCCCTGTTATTTATTTTTAAAATATTTTTTGGAAGCAGCGATTCTGTTTATTTGAGAATCATACTTGACCTGTTAATTGCCGCCTCAATATTCTTTTTACTTATAGCTTTGATAAGATTTGAAAACAGCCGCACAACCGCCCCCTTATCCCTGATAATGAACATTGGAATTCTTAGTGCGATTATGTTCTTCATCATTACATTTTCCGATTACCTGATGCCGAACATTTTTGATAACATCAATCTAAAACTGAAAAACCCGGGACTTGTTTACGATATTGTTTCTGTTTTTTACGTACTCGTATTTATAGGATTTGTCTCATACTTTTTATTAACACTCAGACATTTTTTCTTTTTGAACCAGGGAAGGAACATCAGGATTTACTTCAATACAATGCTGGTCTTTTTCATTCTTGCCAGCCTTTCAGGTAATTTTTTTCAAGCTGAAAGCGTTTCGTTCCTGAGCAGCACTTTCTTTATAGTATCGGTTCTGCTTATGGTTTTTAATTCTATTCGGATTTCGTGGATTGCATTTTTATCAAAGAAAGAAAAAATCTATTTGCTGCTGCTGTCATTTGTAATAACAACTTTGTTTATTGTAAATATTAACAATAGTTCGGGTGATAATATTCACAGCCAGATGCTGAATGCATTCTCTCCCTCTCTCAAACAATTCAATGTAATTGTTATGGTTTATGGTTCGATTTATTTTTTGATTTTATTCTTTACAACACTGTTTCACCTGCCAACTGCAGAAGCTTTTGACAGGAAAGCGCAGGAAGTAACATCACTTCAGTATTTCAGTAAGCTAATAACTGAAGTTCTCGACTTTAATGATCTCGCTGAAACAGTAACTGATATTGCACAGAAGTTAAGCGGTTCAAAAGCTACGTGGATTATATGGAAGAACGGAGCAAAACAGAATTCATTAGCCGCAAGGAACATCGGGTTTGTTGAATCAGATAAAGTAACAAACCAGATACTCGAAAGAATCAGTTTTGAAAATCTTACATCTACCAGAACATTTAATCTAAAGGAAAAAATTTCCGAAGGCTCGACCAGCAATTCACTATCAGTCGTATCTGTATCTCCAATAAAAACCCGTGGAGAAACTCAGGGAATATTAGTCGCTGCTAAAGGATCGGGCCAGATATTTACTCAGGATGATCTGAATGCAATGGAAACTTTTTCTGATTATGCTTCTGTAGCAATTGAAAATTCCAGGCTGCTCGAAGAATCAATCGAAAAAGAAAGACTCGAAAAAGAACTTGATGTAGCCAGAGAAATTCAAAGAAAAATTCTTCCGTTACAAGTACCGCGATATCCGAACCTGCAAGTTGCGTCAGTTTTTATTCCCGCTTTTGAAGTTGGTGGTGACTATTATGATTTCTTTAAGATAAGTGAAACTAAACTTGGATTTGTGATCGCTGATGTGTCAGGCAAAGGAATTTCGGCAGCGTTTATAATGGCTGAGGTAAAAGGAATATTTGAATCACTTTCGAAGACAATTGAAAGACCCAAAGAAATACTCATCAAAGCAAATGAAATTTTGAAGGAAGCTTTGGATAATAAAACTTTTGTCAGCGCTGCATACGGATATTTTGATTTAGCGGAAAAGAAACTTGTCTTTTCGCGGGCAGGGCACTGTCCATTATTTTTGCTGAGAGGTGGTGATTCAAAACAAATCAAACCTTCAGGATTAGGATTAGGATTAAGCGAAACAGATTATTTTGAAAAGACTCTTGAAGAATATTCAATTGATTTAAAAGAAAATGATACGATCGTTCTTTACACAGATGGAGTAACTGAAGCAAAGAATGAGCTGCTGGAAGATTTCGGCGATAAGCTTTTTCTGGAAGCGCTTCAGTCAAACATAAATCTGACTGCAGAAGAACTTTCAAATAAAATAATAAAAGAAATAACAGTTTTTTCCAGCGGTCACGAGCAGTATGATGATATAACTTTAGTTATTTTTAAGTGGCAACAATAATTAAAATTTTCGGAGTATAAGGATGGCAGAATTCAGTACATCAGTTAGAGAAAACGGGGACATAAGTATTATTAATCTCAAGGGCTTCCTTGATGCGCACACTGCGCCGACTCTTGAGAATAATTTTACACAACTGATAAATGACAGCAAATTTAAAATTGTAGTGAACTTTGAGGACCTCGCCTACATAAGCAGCGCAGGTTTGGGGGTTTTTATGGCATACATAGAAAGCATCAGGGACAACAAGGGTGATATTAAGCTTACTAATATGAGCGATAAAGTATTTAACATTTTTGATCTGCTTGGGTTTCCATTGCTGTATGAAATTTACAAAAATGAAGACGAAGCACTAAAGAAATTCAGCGGGAGTTGAAATTGTCTGTCCGTAAAAAAAATAGAGCCGCTCAGCTAAAAGTAAAAAGCAGGACAGAAAACCTTTCCGAGATAAGGGATTTTGTCAGTGGTAACGCACGTGCTGCGGACATTCCTGAAGTTACTGTCGAAAATATTATTCTTGCTGTCGATGAGGCTTGCACAAATATAATTAAGCACGCATACAATTTATCTCCGGAAGGTGAAATAATAATTAAAATAGATTACGATGAAGAAAAATTTATGGTTACCATTATTGATTACGGAAAATCATTTGAACCTGACAGAGTTCCTCTTCCCGATCTTCAAAAATATTACCGCGAGCACAGAGTTGGTGGTCTTGGAATGTACTTGATGAAATCTTTGATGGATGATGTGGAATACCGCTCAGTTCCCGGCAAGTATAATCAGGTGCTTCTCTCAAAAAATATACGGAGCGGCTGAGAAAATGCTGGAGGCCAAGAATCTTAAAGTAAAAAGAAATTTAACTGCTCTTATAGATTTCAGCAGGATAATTAACTCAAGCATTGATCTTGATTTCATTTTGAATAATGTTTTGCTGACCTGCCTTGGAAAATTTTTAGCAACACGCGGACTAATTGCTTTAAAAGAAAAAAATAAAATTGTTCTAAAGAGTTCAAAAGGGATTACCCAAGAATTACTTCAGGAATTTCCCGAACTTGAAGCATCACCCAATTGCATTGATGACCCGAAGTTAAATTCATTTATGCACATTGCTAATCTGAAAGTTGTAGAAAAAATCAGCTCTTCTGACGATTGTATCGGATTGGTTTGTCTGGGTGAAAAACTTAACAAATCTGAATACACTGAGGACGATGTTGAGTTCCTCGGTACAATTTTGAATATTTCTGCAACTGCTGTTCAGAATTCGATGGTGATTAATGAATTGAGAAAAGTTAACCGGCAGCTTGATTCAAGGGTTCAGAGGTTAAGTTCGCTTTTTGAACTGAGCAAGGAGTTTGGTTCATTTGCTGAATCATACCGGGTAGTTAAACTTCTGGTATTCTCAATACTTGGTCAATTCCTCGTTCAGAAATATGCAATAATTCTTTTTGAAAATGATGAGCCCGACATTCTTGATTCAAAATTTGATAATGAAAAATTGCTTCAATTAATTAAAAGATACGAACTTCATAAAACACCGGACTCGATTAAAAAAGATTTCCTGAAAATCAATCACAATGAGCTGATTGAACTTGGAGTTGAGCTGATAGTACCGATGCAGCTTCAAAACAAAACCCGCGGAATAATTTTGCTCGGCAGCAGGGCAGGCAGCAAAGATTTTTTCAACAGCGATATCGAATATATTTACTCAGTTGGAAATCTTGCAATAATTTCGCTTGAAAATAATCGACTCTTCCTCGAAGCTCTTGAAAAACAAAAGATGGAAGAAGACCTTTTAATTGCACGAGATATTCAGAGAAATCTTCTGCCTCAAAATCTGCCGGAATATGATAAGTATGACATTGCCGCTTTGAATGTTTCATCCAAGCAAGTTGGCGGAGATTATTATGATGTAATTCCTATCGCTGATGAAAAATTTTATATTGCTATAGCTGACGTTTCAGGCAAAGGGGTTCCGGCTTCTCTGATGATGGCGAACATTCAGGCTTTTCTGCAAGTCATTTGCCAGCAGGGGATGAAAATTGATGAAGCAACCGCTATGATAAACGACCTTGTTACCGGAAATACTTCTGAAGGCAGGTTTATAACTTTTTTCTGGGGATACATAAACACAAAAACTAATACTTTAACTTATGTTAATGCAGGTCATAATCCTCCTTACATACTCAGAGGCGATAAAATTATTAAGCTGACTAAGGGAGGGATAATTTTAGGTGTTGTTAAAACTTTCGCTCCATATATTTTTGAAGAAGTTGAGCTAATGAAGGATGATGTTCTTCTGCTCTATACCGATGGCGTTTCTGAAGCATTGAATCTTGAATTTGAAGAATACTCTGAGGAAAGATTAGAAAGGATTGCAAAAAGTCTTGTGAAAAATTCAGCCGGCGAAATTTTGAATGGAATTAAAGAAGATGTGCAGATATTCACGCAGGGAAATCTTCAGTCGGATGATATAACTATGATAGTAATTAAGGTTAGATAAATTTATGAGAACTTTAAAATCATTATTGTTAAAATATCGTACAAAACTGATTACAGTCTTTTCGATTTTATTAATCGGAGTAGCAGTTCTCAATATTTATTACTCTCTTGAAATAAGAGTAACCAGTAATGATGAATGTATTTGGGCACCGAAAAAAATAAGCCAAGACAGCGTTGCTCATTTCTTTAAACTGGTTAAAGTTGATGGTGTTACCTGGGACGCCGGTATAAGAGATGGTGATCAGCTTATTGAAATAGCAGGCAAAACAATCTACCAAGACTTTCAAGCTCAGAGAATACTTAATAGTTTCAAATCCGGTGAGTACGCTGATTATAAATACTCAAGAGATGGTAAAATTTATACAACGAAAGTTTTTGTCAAGAAGCTTGTCAAGTTTGACTGGCTTGCTAGTTCTTTAAGTGCTTTGTTCTGGATATTAATTGGATTTATCGTTCTCAGTGCCAAGCCTGATGGTAAAGTTCAAAAAATATTTTACTCTCTTGCAGTTTTGATTGTGTTAACATCAATGACCGTGTTAATACCTTTCCAAGATGATCTTATTGGTTTCTTTAAAGAGAATACCTTTCTTGCAAGTTTAATAGGAATAACCTGGATAATTGCAATCTGTTTTACTCCATTCACTTTAATTTATTTCTTTTGGAATTTTCCAAAACCGTTCCAATTTGTAGCGAAGAGATGGATAAGAAGAATAATATTTATAATACCGGGGATTCTTACTATCGCTTTAACTCTTCTCGCAATATTAACTATTCGTTTCGGAACTTTCTATGATAGAACATTTTTCGGTGTTCTTGAAAATTTCAGATATCTTTCGATGGCAGGAAATCTTACCGCATTCATCTTCCTGATAATTCAATACAGGCGACTCCAGAGCAAAACGGAAAAAAAACCTTTAGTGCTTTTTATTATAGCTTTTGTATTTGCTATGATAATAACTATCTATAACGGGCAAATCGCACCGGCAATATCAGACACGCTTTTTAATTCTCCTGAATATTATATGCCGATAATATTGATAGTATTTGTACCTCTTATTTTTGCTTACTCAATTTTTAAATACCAGTTAATGGATGTTAGCGTTGTAGTTAAGAACACAATAATTTACGGAACGGCTACAGTTACAGTTGCCGCGATTTATTTCTTTATTATTTATGTCGCCGGACAAAGTATAAGCTCATTCTTTGGAGTTGAGAACCAGGGAATTATTGCAGGAATTTTCTTCATAGTTTTTGCTCTTGTATTCCAATCAACCAAAAACAAATTCCAGGATTTTCTTACAAAAAGATTTTATCCTGAACAGTTTGCTTCTCAAAAGGTGTTGATTGATTTGAGCAATGAGCTTTCCACTGTTGTCGGACTGGATAATATTCTGCAGCTTATGAAAAAAACTTTTATTAATGCTCTTAAGATTAATACATTTGGAATTATGCTGCGAGATAAAGATGGTCATTTATCGCTCGTCGATGGCGTCGGAATGAAAAATGAAAAATGTTTAATAACCGAATCGAGAATAGTTCAATTCTTAAAAGATAAATATCTTATAACTAAATACCCCTCAATTGAGCAGGCTGACTTTAAAGCTGTGTTCCCCGATGAAAAAGCTGAACGATTAATTTCCGAAGGAGTCTATACAATTATTCCCATGCTGGTTAAAACAAAAATTGTTGGGCTGCTTCTGTTCGGATTAAAACACTCAGGTTCTCACTTTGCCGGCAAAGATCTTGAGCTTTTATGGGCTGCTGCTAACCAGGCTGCAATTTCAATTGAGAATGCACGTCTTTATAAATCGGAAGTAGAAAAGCAAAAGATTGAAAGAGACCTCGATCTTGCAAGAAAAATTCAGCAGGGACTTCTTCCTCAGTGCATACCTGATATGAACGGTTTGGATATTTGCGGCGAGATGATCCCCGCAATGCAGGTCGGCGGCGATTACTATGATTTGATTCAGCTATCAGGCTCAAAATTATTTGTAGTTGTGGGCGATGTATCCGGCAAAGGACTTTCTGCTTCACTTTATATGACGAAGCTCCAGACAATGATTAAACTTAGCTGCTCTGCAGATAAGACGCCTAAAGAAATTCTGATTGATATTAACCGAAGAATTTATGAGGAGATGGATAGAAGCTCGTTCGTAACAATTACACTTGCGCTGTTCGATCTGGAGAATTGGATTTTAAAGTTTTGCCGTGCCGGACATATGCCTGTGCTTCTGGCTGCTAACGGTACAGTTCAATCATACAGAACTCAGGGGCTCGGTGTCGGCATTGAGAGAGGAATTGTTTTCGAAAAATCTCTCGTAGAAGAAGAAGTGAAACTTTCCCCGGGACAGATTTATGCTTTCTTTACGGACGGAGTTACCGAGGCAATGAATGAAAAGAATGAACTGTTCGGTGATGAAAATTTAAATGCTATTCTTAAGAACAAATCTAAAGTCCGCTCGTCAGATATCGTGAACGAAATCTGGGCTTCAGTTCAAACATTCCGCGGCGAAGCTGAAGTTAACGACGATATGACAATGGTTGTGGTTAAAGTCAAATAGATTACCAACTCCTGTATTCTGCCTTTCAAATAGTAGATAATATTCGTTTTATCCTCTATAATTTACACGAAGCTGACTTCTCAAAGCTAAATGCCCGGGACAAAGAACAATTTTTTTGCTAATTTTGATTGGTCAAATTCAACATTTATTTAAGGATCAATATGAAAAATAAAATTAACCTAATCCTGATTTTAACTTTGCTATTGGCTTTCCCTTTCTTCGCACAGGACGATCAACATTCATCCGAGATAGACAGTTCAGTACCTGAGCTTTTCAAATATCACGAGGTGATTTATCCGATCTGGCATACAGCTTATCCGGAAAAAAATTATGAGATGCTGAAAGAAATGGTTACTGATGTGAATTCAGGAGCAGAAAAAATTTATTCTGCACAGCTTCCCGGGATTTTACGTGATAAGCAGGAAGAATGGGATAAAGGAGTTGCAAAGCTTCGTTCATCGGTTGAGAAATACAATAAGGCGATGCTAGGAACAGATGAACCGGAAATGTTATTAGCTGCTGAAGATCTTCACTCAGATTTTGAAATGCTTGTTCGTATAATCAGACCTGTTACAAAGGAAGTTGATGAATTTCACAAAGTGCTTTATATGATCTATCATCATTACTGGCCAAATAAAAATATGGAAGAGTTTGGCAAAGCAGTTGACGATCTGGCAATGAGGGCTGATGAACTCGTTAATTGTGTGCTGCCGAAATGGGCTTCAGACAAATCAGAATCATTTAAGGAGCAGTCGCAAAAATTATATGATGCAACTAAGAATCTTAAAGAGTTGAAAGATTCAAAGGCAGATGATACAGAACTAGGTAAAGCGATTGAAGATGTTCACGATAATTATGTTGCACTTGAAGGTTTGTTCGGTTAAATCTGAAATCAAACTTAAAATCCTTTTTATTTACAACCCCTGTTGCAAACCAGCAGGGGTCTTGTTTTAATAATAAATTTTTTCTCTGAGAATCTCTGTGGTTTCTCCGTGTAACTCTGTGTAACCTGCTTCAATTATTTATTACACAAAGAACCACAAAGAAGGCACAGAGTTCCACTAAGATTTGGACAACATCCACTAATCTGGCGGGGGCTTTTTATTTGCATACCCACCTGAAACCATTTCCCGTTTCATTCATCAGATTTCCAATCATTATAATAAAATTATTAATAGGGTAAAATGAAACTTGTAGAAAATCTTGACGCAAAAACATTCGAACAAAAAATGGCAGAAGATAAAGACTCTGTACTATTGGATGTTCGCACTCCGATGGAACATCAGATGGTCCGCATACCGAATTCAATTTTAATTGATATCAATAATCCGATGTTCGCTCAGGAAGTTGATAAGCTGGATAAAAATAAAAGCTATTATGTTTATTGCCGCAGCGGAAACAGAAGCTTTCATGCAGGAAATTATATGCTTAAAGCAGGTTTTGAAAAAGTGTATAACCTTCAGCCCGGCATAATTGGCTGGAATGGCAAAAAAGAATTTTCAGTATAATCAAATAATAAGCAAAAGGAAGTTAAATGTTTTTCGAACGCATTTATGAAAAAGGATTAGCCCAGGCGAGTTATTTAATAGGATGCCAGGCAACCAAAGAAGCAATCGTTATCGATCCTAAAAGAGATATTGATACTTATCTTGAAATTGCCGAAAGAGAAAACCTGAGAATCACCCATATTGCTGAAACTCATATTCACGCAGACTTTTTAAGCGGCTCACTTGAATTGGCACACGAAACCGGTGCAAAAATTTATTTGTCGGATGAAGGCGGAAGCGAATGGCAATACCAGTTTGACCACATTGGTTTAAAGGATGGCGAGGTTATTAAAATTGGGAATATTAGACTCGTGGGAATGCACTCACCGGGACACACTCCTGAACACATATCATTCATTCTAACTGATTTACCAGCCAGCAGCGAACCTTCAATGATCTTTACCGGAGATTTCGTTTTTGTCGGTGATGTTGGCAGACCTGATCTGCTGGAGAAAGCAGCAGGAATCGAAGGGACTATGATAGCAGGTGCAAGGCAGATGTTCCATTCGCTAAAGAAATTTAAATCATTACCGAATCATCTTCAGGTTTGGCCTGCACACGGAGCCGGTTCTGCTTGCGGAAAAGCACTTGGTGCTGTTCCGAGTTCAACTGTTGGATACGAGAAGCTTTCTAACTGGGCAATGAAAATTGATGATGAAGAAGTTTTTATTCAAGCTTTGCTGGAAGGGCAGCCTGAGCCTCCAAAATATTTTGCAATGATGAAGAATCTGAATAAAGTTGGGCCAAAGGTGCTTGGCTCGATTCCACATCCTGCCAGATTAAGTGTAGCAAAATTTAAAGAAGCACTTACAAGTGATTATCAGATAGTTGACACCGGTGATAAGTTAAGTTTCGCAGGTGGACATATTCCGGGAAGTTTGAACATTCAGGATAATAATTCTTTCAGCAACTGGGCTGGCTGGATGCTTGATTATGATAAGCCCATAATTCTGATTGCTCGTGAGCGAAGAGTTGATGCTTTGAACAGGGCGCTAATCCGAATAGGGATTGATAATCTGGAGGGATATGTATCTGATATTGATAAGCTTGAATCATCTGGTTTAAATCTGGAAATTCTCAATCAGATTAGCGTTGATGAATTGAGTGAAGATTCCACATCATATAAAATCATTGATGTCAGAAGTTATACAGAGTATGATATATCGCATATTCCCGGTGCAACAAATATTCATACGGGCTATTTGAAAAATAATATTGATAAAATTTCTGATGATGAGAAATTAGTTCTTTATTGTACAAGCGGAGACAGATCAGCCATAGGAGCCAGTTATCTTTTAAAACTTGGTCATAGAAATATTTATAACCTCAGCGGTGGAATTAATGCCTGGATACAAGCCGGCTGTCAAACTGAAAGATATAATATAAAGCAATTGGCGGCTGTTGAAAAATAGCTATTGAAGAATTCTCAGAAGGAGAGAACGAATAGGCTATCTCATAACTCAAATTCTTGTAGTAGTCGCAAGCTTAAGGGTCTGTTGCACAACTAAAAATAGCTCCGGCATTTATGCCGGAGAATATATATCCAGAAAATAAATCGGGGCTTTAGCCCAAATAATTATTAATAAGGCGCAGTTAATAAGAAAATAAAAACACTAATGCAACAAACTCTTCAGCTTTCGAAAGTTTAATGAATACGCAACTTAAAAGTTGCGGCTACCGGGTTTTTAAGACTTATACGTCAGCTTCTTTTTTGTTTTAAAATTCGAATAAAAAGTAAAAGCCTTTTATTTAAAAAGGTGTGCGTGAAATTTGGTGTGCGGGTTAGCTTGCTTTAGCAGCGGCGACTACTAATTTTCTTCCGTTGAGTTCCGATCCGTTCAATGCCTTTATTGCACTGTTTGCATAATTATCATTTTCCATTTCAACAAAACCAAATCCTCTGGATTTTCCGCTTTCTTTATCCGTCACAACTTTTGCAGAGATTATATTTCCGTGAGGTTTAAAGGTGTCTGATAGCTGATTATTATTAAACGTCCATGGGAGATTTCCCACATATAATTTTGTGCTCACTATTTTCCCTAAATTATTAGCGAATATTGTTATTTAAGTTTGATTTAAAATAGCACTATCTGAAGTAAATCCAAATGAATCACTTTTGGTAAATGAGCTTTTAATTGTTGATGTAAACCGTTACGCCAGAGGCGCACAGGTAAAACGGTTTGAAACTCTTACTTTTTTCTTATTAACCCACGACCTAAGTAGTGGGCTAATAAAACGAAAAACAATTTTTTGTAACCGTTTCTCCATTGGAGTCCTTTTGACAACGGTTTTTCACTTATCAAATATTCGGTCGGTCAACTTGACTTAATTAAGATAAGATGTTGCGGATTGATAAGTTTGTTTGAAAGGAATAGCCGGAGAAATATCTCCGGCCTTAATAAAAACTAGAATTCAACTTTTTTGTGATACTTAGTTGCATATTCATAAACCAGCATACTGGCAACATAAATAGATGAATAAGTTCCGATGAGAATACCTGCGAATAATGTAAAAGCAAATGCTCTGAGTACTTCACCACCAAAGATTAAAAGTATGATCAAGGTCAGAATCACAGATCCTCCGGTAAGAACTGTTCTGCTCATTGTTTGACTTAAGCTTGTGTTGATGGTATCAAACAGAGATCTTGTTTTATGAATTTTCATATTTTCTCTTATTCGATCGAATACTACAATCGTATCATTTATCGAATATCCGATAAGAGTCAGGAATGCAGCTACTATATTCAAATCAATTTCGAGGTTTAATCCAGGAAAAACGCCGTATAACGCAGCAAACAATCCTAAAGTAACCAATACATTAAAGAACAAAGCAGCAACTGCACCTACAGCAAAAATAAATTTGAATCGGAATCCAATGTAAATCAGAATTGCAATCAGTGAAAAGAATATTGCAAGTAATGCATCTCGTTTAAGTTCGTCACCAATTTTTGGTCCGACTCTATCTTCCTTGAGAATAGTAAAACTGTTGTCAGAAATTTTTGCCCGAAGATTTTCCTTAATCCAATCAGCAATACCAACACTGATCTGAAGTTGAGTATTGCTGCGTTCTTCAGAGACTTTAGCGGGTTGAAAACCAGCATCGACAAGTGCATCAAAAATTCTATTTGTCGTATCAGGATTTGCGAATGAGTATGTTATTGAAATATTTGTCGAATCGATTATTTGTCTGGGTACATTTGGAAAAACTTTGTCAATTTCTGTCTCAAGCCCCTCAATAACTTTTGGATATAATTCCGGCGGTATTGATTGTAGGTCAGTTCTGAACATTACTCCTGTTTCATCTCCGAATGTTTTAACTTCAACGTAACCTAATCCGATATTTGACATGTAAGTTCTAATGTCAGAAATCTCAATTGGCTTTTCAAACTGAAGGACGATTTCACTTCCACCTTTAAAATCCACGCCAAAATGAAACCCATTTATTAAAAAACCTATTAATCCCACAAGGAGCATTCCTAGCGAGATAATGTAAGTAAGTTTCCGTGTTCCTAAAAAATTGTAATTGAAGTTCTGAAAAATTCTCATTTTAAAAAAATCTCCTTGTCCCTTTTTATTTTTTTATCCAACATCTACGGAAAGATTTTTCGATATCATCATATCAAATATTAATCTTGCAATAACCAATGCACTAAATAAACTAGCAGCGATTCCGATCATAAGTGTTAATGCAAATCCCTGTATCGGACCAGTACCAAACTGGTAAAGGATAATGCCCGTAATGAAAGTTGTTAAGTTGGAATCTATAATTGCAGAGTTTGCTCTTTTAAATCCGCTATCAATCGATGCTTTTACCGTTTTGCCGGTTGCAAGCTCTTCTCTTATTCTTTCATAGATAAGCACGTTTGAGTCTACGGACATACCAATGGTTAATAATATTCCAGCGATGCCTGGAAGTGTGAGTGTTGCGCTAAATCCTGCGAGAACACCCAGTGTAAATAACACTGTGAATAATAATACAGTTGAAGCTATGACTCCCGCACGCTTATAATATATAATCATGAACAAAGCGACGACTATATAACCGAGGAAAACCGAAAGAACTCCTCTGTTAATTGAATCTTCACCCAATGAAGGACCAACTGATCTTTCTTCAATAATATCAACGGGAGCGGGGAGTGCACCGGCTTTCAAAACTATTTCAAGAAGTTTAGCTTCATTTAGATCTGCCATTCCTTCTATTTGAGATCTTCCGCCTGGGATCTTTCCTTTCACAACAGGCGCTGAAAAAATTCCTCCATCAAGCATAATTGCTATTCTTTTATTTACATTAGCTCCGGTTATTCTTGCCCACTCAGTAGCACCTTCTGAATTCATTGTCATTGTTACAATTGGAGCTGAGGTATTTGGATCAATGTTAGCTGTTGCATCAGTAATTACACCACCTGTAAGTTCAGGGTCTTTGTTTACGAGATACATAACAAAAAATTCATTGCCTTCCGCATCACTCTGGGATCTTGCCTGAAATTTAAATTCAACATTATTTGGAATAACTTTCTGAACATCAACTCTGTTTAGTATAAGCTCCAGTTTGCTTTTGTCTTCAACTTTAACATATGCATCAGCACTTCTTCCCTGAGGATCTAAAAGTGCAATTGAAAAGAATGGATGCTGCTTCCTGAATTCTTCCTCAGAAAGTTCCCCTTCCGGTGTAGTAGTATCAGCTGATGCTATTGAAGTATCAGTTGGTGTAGTTTCAGTTGCTTTATCTTCTGAGACCACCTGAGTTGTATCATCCAGAACTTTACCGGCAAGCACATCATCAATTTTTTGCATTATAGGAAAGGTGAAATCAGCTTCGCGCACAATTCGGAATTCTAAAAGTGCAGTTCCCTGTAATAATTTTTTCGCTTCTTCTTCACGTGAAATACCTGGCAATTCAACAATAATTCTTCTGCTGCCTTGTCTCTGAATAGAGGGTTCGCTTACACCATATTGGTCAACTCTGTTGCGGATAATTTCCACCGCACGGTTAACTGCATCTTCTGCATTTTCAGTTAAGCTGGTTAATATTTCACTGTCATCATCTCTGATTGTACCAAAATACCTACTTAGTCTTATTCCTCTCTCAGTGAATTTTCTGGCGAGAATATCAACTACTGATTCGTCTGTTCTTTCCGATTCCTGCTGAGCCTCTGTTAAAACAGCCTTGAAAGTTTCATCGGGGTTTTTAGCAAGTTTCTCTATAAGCTTTCCTGTATTAACTTCAAGAACAACACGCATACCACCTTGAAGATCTAATCCCAGCTTAACACGTTTTTCTCTGTTCTTTACGATATCCGGATTTGCAGCCAGAATGCTATCTTCTACTGTTCTGATTAATCTGTCGGTTTGTGCTTTCGACAGATCCGGATCACTTTGTTTTAGCTGTTCTCTTTTCAACTGGAGAGATTCTTTTATATCGCTGCTGTTCTGGAAATCCAGATAAGTAGGAAATAAAAGATAAATTGATAAAGCGATCGCAGCCGCAATGATAATAAGTCTAAATCTAAATTCTTTCATACCTGATTAATAAAGTGATTTGAAATTATAAAAATGAACTGCCAAAATTAGGGGTTGCCTCTTACAAAGTCAATTAAATTTGCGGTAAATAATGATTAACACTACAACCTTAAAATAGCCGTTTTTAATAATAGGGCGAATTTTTCAGCAGAGTTCCTTGCTGTTTCGGTAACTTCGGCATGTGAGAGTTTCTGTTCGGAAATTCCCGACGCCATATTGGTAATGCAGGATACTATTGCTATTTCCATATTCAATGAGGATGCAAAAACAGCTTCGTGAACTGTTGACATTCCTGCTGCATCTCCTCCAAATCTCCGAATCATTTCTATTTCAGCCGGAGTCTCATAGCTGGGACCTTTTGTGTACCAATAATTTCCTGATTTCAAGTTAATTCCGTTTTCATCCGCAGTCTCTTTAAAGATTTTATTTATTCTTGATGACGGACAGTTATGAAAATTATTTTTTGCTTCTAATGATGAAATGCCAATAAGCCCGGTCAGTTCCTTTTTTATATTCATTGAGTTGAATGATTCAACCAGCATAAGATCGCCTGGAACGAAATTTTTATTTACTCCTCCGGCAGCATTTGTGAAAATTATTTTGTCGCACCCGATTTTTTTTGTTAAAAGAACCGGAAGAACACAATCGCTTAATCCATATCCTTCGTAAAAATGATTACGTCCCTGGAAAATTAAAATTTTTTTGTTTTCGATTTTTGAGAAGTGAATTAATCCTTTGTGTCCTTCAACTGATGCTGAAGGGTATGCAGGAATATCTGAAGTTGAAATAGATTTTATTTTTTTAGTTGAGTCTGCGAAGTTACCAAGTCCGCTTCCCAGAACAACTGCTATGTCAGGAGTGAATGGTGATTCTTTTTTTAGAAAAGTAATCGCTTCCAGGTATTTAAAACTCAGATCGATCATATTTTAACTAAATAGTAAACCCGCAAGAGTTGCAGTCATTAATGTTGCTAATACTCCTCCAAGAACTGCCCTAATGCCCAAAGCTGCGATATCAGATTTTCTGTCTGGAGCTAATGGACCAATTCCACCAATCTGAATTGCTATTGAGCTGAAGTTTGCAAACCCGCATAATGCATACGTTAACATAAGAATTGTTTTTTCATTCAATATTTTTCCCACCTCCACTAGTGTGCCCATCTCAGTGTATGCAACAAATTCATTTAGAACCACCTTAATTCCTAGAAGGCTTCCAAAGTTTAATGCATCTTCCCACGGAACGCCAATACCGAATGCTACAAATTGCAGCACAAGACCAATGACCAATTGAAAACTGAGGGGTTGTCCGAATTGTGCCATTAGTGAATCGTTCACATTAATTATATCACCCAATCCATTCAGCAAATAATTTACTAATGCAATTAACGCTATGAATGCGAGTAACATCGCACCAACATTTATGGCGAGCTTCCATCCATCAGCCGCACCGTTAGCTGCCGCTTCAATTACATTCGATGCATTCTTTTCAACTTCAACTTTTACAGTACCTTTTGTAACCGGATCATCTGTTTCAGGAAAAAGTATTTTGGAAATTACAATACCAGCCGGTGCAGCCATAACGCTTGCACCAAGCAAATGAGTTGCAAAAATCTGCTGTGCTTGTTCCAGTGGAATTCCATGTTTGATTGCATAAGCCGAACCAAGTATTTGTATGTATGCTGCCATAACACCACCAGCTATTGTTGCCATTCCACCAACCATCACAGTTAGTATTTCACTCTTCGTCATCTTATTCAGGAATGGTTTTATCATTAGTGGAGCTTCTGTTTGCCCAACAAAAATATTAGCCGAGCAGGAGAGTGATTCAGCGCCACTTGTGCCGAGTGTCTTCGACATTATCCATGCCATTCCCTTTACAATCATCTGCATAATTCCAAGATAATAAAGAAGAGACATCAGACTCGCAAAGAAAATAATGGTTGGCAAAACCTGGAATGCAAAGAACGAACCGAGGCTTCCTTCAGCACCCGGAGGTTTTGCAAGATCTCCAAAAACAAACTGTGCACCAGCAGAAGTAAAGTTCAGTACAAGAACAAAGAAATAACTTATCCAGTTAAAAAAATCTTTTGGCCACCCAAATGGGGAAAAGAATGAACGAAGAGAATCACCTTTAAGAATAAGCACCGCAAAGATCAACTGAAGTACGAGTCCTCCTGCAACAAGCTTCCAATTAATTTTCGATTTGTTATTAGAAAAAATGAAAGAGATGCCTACAAGAAGTATTATCCCAAATAATCCCCTGAGTATTGAAGTAAACTCCATAATACCTCTTTAATTTTCTTTAGGAATATAGTGGCATTTACGGCAGCGGGCTTCATAAATATTTGCAGCACCGACAATGACCCTTTCCGATTCGGTTGTTTTCCGTTGTGTTTTATCAGCAGGATTTCCGCACACAACGCAAATTGCATGCTGCTTGGTGATATATTCTGCAATAGAAAGAAGTTGAGGCATCGGTTCGAATGGTTTGCCTGTGTAATCCATGTCCAGCCCTGCAACGATTACTCTTTTACCTTTAGATGCAAGTGAGTTACAAATATGAACAATACTTTCATTAAAGAATTGCGCTTCATCGATACCAATTACCTGTGCATCATCCGAATGTTTAAGTACTTCAATTATATCATCAATTAATATTGAAGGAAGTGATTGCTCGTTGTGTGATACTATGGAATTCTCAGAATATCTTGCATCAATTCTGGGTTTAAATATTTTCACTTTTTGTTTTGCTATTTGAGCTCTTCTCAATCGGCGTATAAGTTCTTCTGTTTTTCCGCTGAACATACAGCCGGTTATTACTTCTATCCAGCCGGTATCTTTTGGTAGTTGGTGTGGAGGAATGTCTGTCATGGTTTCAATTAAAAATTATAAATTAAAAATTTATGCAAAAGTTTTTTTTGTTATTCAAGATCTTTATCCCCGAATGCAAAGGGGAGAAGTTCGGAGGTTTTTTTTACTATGTAATCACCAGTTGAATTCACCATTATAATATCAATCTCACCGCACAAATCACTAATTACCTGTCTGCAGGCTCCGCAGGGGGAAATGTAATCTTCCATATCACCGGCAACAGCGATCGCTTTGAATTCTCTTTCTCCTTCAGAGATGGCTTTGAAGATAGCATTACGTTCTGCACATATTGTTAAGCTGTAAGAACTCGATTCAACATTGCAGCCGGTGTAAACTTTATTCCCGATGGTTAGCACAGCGGCGCCAACATAAAAGTTAGAATATAATGGTAACGCGTTTTGCTTTGCTTTTATTGCTGATTCAGCTAAGTGTTTGTAATCCATTTGTACTCAAATTTAACTAACTAAACTCAAGTTGACCGCCTGGATTGGTAAAGGGCTAAAGCCCTTCTTGTTTTATTGTTTTTTATTTTCCCCCGACCTGAAGGTCGGGGCTAATAGCCACGCCCTTTAGGGCGTGGATAATGAAATCATCCAATTTTTGCGGGGGTTTTAACCCCTTACTACATAAGCGGTCAACTTTAGTAACTAAAGATAATTTTTTAGTCAACTATTATCAAAAAAGATTTATTTCTTTTTAAGGCTGATATAAAAAGTTGGAGTGAAAAATTTATTAATTATTCCCGGTTGGTCATTTGCAATGCGCATCAATAGTTTTTTTAGGCCTAATAAGTTTACCATTCTAACTAATCGAAGATGGAATTTACTCCACACCAATCCCTTCCCTCCATTAATTAAATATTCTACAGAGAATTTCGTAAAGATTTTAAGGGAATAATATTGACCGAACAAATCGTAAAGCCGTTTGAGAGATAAAAGTTCAGCAACATCATCTCTTGAGTAATCACTCTTCCTGAAATATTTAAGAAAATATTTTTTTATCTGATTGCGTTTGAATAGAGAAAGAAATGGCATGCCCCAATGCGGATCGGAAATAATATTAATTAGTGAAAATTTGTTCGGAGTACTGAGATAGATGATCCCGTTTTTTTTCAACAAGCTTGTAAACTCTTCAATCAATTTTTTATTTATGCTTAAATGTTCGATCACATCCTGGAGAATGATAAGATCAAAACTGTCAGATTTAATTGGAAGATTTAAGCTGTCGGCAATTACCGGAGAAAAGGAATCGGTCTTCTCATTCCTTTTTACACGTTCGGGTTTCGGTTCGAGACTAACTACAAAATTATTTTGTGAGAACAGTTTTGAAGTGATTCCTTCTCCTGCACCGATATCTAGAATTGTTAATCCCGCTGGTGTGATTACTTTGGATATAATGTTCTCAACGAACTGTGCTCTTTCATAAGAAAGATCGCGTGCTTTTTGCCAGCGTTCGTAATTGGGATGCTCTGGATTGTATTCTCTCTGAATTTCTTTTTCTACTTCCATCTTATTTCAGAGAAACGCGCATTAATGAAATGAATAATTAAAAGTACTTCATAAAAAATCTGCAAATAAATAATTTCTGCTATTGAAAACTTGTAGCTGAATTTTATCTGATTTGATTTAACGACTATAAAATCAATTATGAACTTCGACGGAAGAAGTATTCCCAGAAGTGGATTGAAGAACATCAGCAGCGGAGAAAATAAAAAAGCTAAATTCAACAAATGCCATAAACCAAGAATGACTTGATGTTTTTTTAAATAATGAAATGAAGTTTGTGTATGTCTTGCTTTCTGCTGGAAATATTCCTTAAAAGTTTTTTTTGCTTCCGAATAAACAAATGACCCAGCTTCTGTTACCACACCAATTTTCATTTTATTCTTAACAGCTTCTCGTAAAAGAAGATCATCATCACCGCTGATTGCATCTTTTGTTTTGGTATATCCACCAAGCGATTCGAATGCATTCATAGTAAATCCAAAATTTCTTGCTGCGGCAGTATATGGTAAACCATATGACGCCATCGCGAATGAAAGCAAAGTGCCCTTTAAGTTTTCAAAGCAGGATATCTTGTTAACTAAATTTTCACGCTGATTATACGGAGCGATTCCAAACAACATTTGATAACCATGATTAAAATTATTCGAATAAGCTTTCAACCAATGACTTTGTGGTCGGCAATCAGCATCTGTAATTAATATATAAGGATGTTTTGACTTACCAATACCGAAAGTTAAAGCTTCGCGTTTTCCAATTTTCTCAGTACCCTTTAATTCAAAAACTGAAAAATTAATAATTGAATCTATTTTTGTTTTTAATTTGTCATAAGTCATATCAGTTGAATGATCATCAACAAAAATTACATCAAATTTTTCTTTTGGGTAATTAAGTTGATTTAGTGACTCAACTAAACCATCGACATTTTTTTCTTCATTTCTTAAAGCAATGATTATGGAAATATTTACAGGGGTATTCTCGTTTTTACCGCTGCCATTCATTCTTTTCAGAGAATAAATAATCAAAACATTGAGTAGAAATAGTATGGTAATTGATATTAATACTAGATATATCATTTGAGCATTGAGGAAAAATTAAATACTTTTATTGGAAAAGTCTCTGTTAAAAATACTTAAATAATCTTTCAAATAAATTTCTATTTGCTTTTTTGCAATCATTCATTTAATAATTTAAGTTTACAAATAAATTTGAAAAGAAGAATTGTTTGGAGAAAATCCTATTGTCTGAACCTGGTGCTAGATTAAGTATATACTTCCAAGAGAGCAGTAATCTAAATTTTATCTTCGATGTCATCTGTTAAAAAAAATAAAATCATTTTTATAATTCTAGTGCTGATAGTCTACCAAAATATTTCATCGCCGCAAGGGACCTGGGAACGATTAAATAGTCCCACGAATGAAAACCTGAGTTCAGTTTATTTTGTAGATAGTCTGTACGGATGGGCAGCAGGTGCGTCAGGAACAATTATCCATACCACGAATGGTGGTGCTGATTGGGTTTTGCAGGATACCGGATCTGAAAATAATATCCTCGATATTTTCTTTTTGGACCGAAACCTGGGATGGGCTGTCACCTGGGAAGTAATGAATTATCCATTTGGTACTTATGTGTTAAGAACAACCGATGGCGGTACAAACTGGATAAGATCATCTGATCCGGTAGAGATCATCTTCAGTCAATGTATTACATTTACAGATTCACATAATGGCTGGATGGGCGGCAAACCATATCCTATCGCGAGAACGACAGATGGAGGAGATACCTGGGTAGAAGCAGAAATTGATTCATCTACCTATTCTACATTTCCTGTCTATGATATAAAATTTTACAATAATAAAATTGGTTATGCTTCCGGTGGCGTATTTGATTGCTGCGGAATTATGTGGTGGACAACAAATGGAGGTAATTACTGGTTTGTTGCTGACACGCCCAATGTTGGAACTGAACCTATATACCAGGTTCACATTATTGACTCACTAAACGTTATTGGTGTAGGCGGGGATTTTGAATGGTGGGGTTTTGGAGTTGCAACTATGCGTACATCAGACGGAGGAAATTTCTGGGACTTTGAGTATATAGGTGTCAGCGGTGTAGCTTGGGATATTGACTTCAGAACAGATTATGAAGTTTGGGCTGCACTTGGTGGTGAACAAAAATTAATTTATAGTTTTGATGACGGTTCAACCTGGACTTCTGTACCAACACCAGACAGCTCAATGATATTTAAAATGATATTTACTGATTCACTTCATGGCTTTGGGGTAGGATTGGATGGAGCGATCATAAAATACAAACCTGATACAACAACAAGTGTTATTTCGTTGAAGCATCAAATTCCGGAAGCTTTTTATCTCGAACAAAATTATCCTAATCCATTTAATCCAACGACTAATATCGGATTTTCCATCCCTGCGGGACGAGACCTCGTTGAAAACGGGCGGATTTCGGATTTCGGATTTGTAAGCTTAAAAGTTTATGATGTTCTTGGGAGTGAAGTTGCTACTCTGGTCGACCAAGAACTGGAAGCAGGCAGTTACGAAATTATTTTTGATGCAGGACAACTACCAAGTGGAGTTTATTTTTATACTTTATCTGCGGGAAATTACTTTAGTTCAAAAAAAATGATTCTTCTTCATTAAGATGTATAAAAAAACTCTACATAGAAATTTTAAGAATCTATTTGTTACTGTTAAACAAGTATTGTTATTTTAACTGATAAGTGAACTAATTATTAATCAACAATCAAAATAAAATAGGAGGCAAAGTGAAAAAAATATTTTCATTTGCGTTATTTGTTCTTCTTGCTGTTTCCAGCATCTCTTTTGCTCAAGGCAATTTTAACTCAGGTCCAGAAGTAGCTCAGTGCATACATCATGATACATCCCCACCATTGAGAGATATTCCTGAAGCTCCTCTAACTCAGTCGAGATGGCGGGATGGACTTTCTGAATTCTTAACAATTGCACCAAAGTTCGAAGGTCAATTTCAACCTGATCCGGTATTGCAGGAAAATATGGGAAGCAGAGGAGACGCATTTGTTTTTCAAACCTGGGATGGAATTGCTGCAAGTGGATTTGCCCCGCCTGATCCAAGCGGAGATGTAGGGCTCAATCATTATATGCTTGCAGTAAATTCACGTTTTCAAATCTGGAATAAAACCGGAACATCACTTCTTGGACCATCGAACCTTGGAACAATTTGGTCCGGCTTTCCGGGTCCCTGGTCAACCAGCTTGAATGATGGTGATCCAATTGTTCTTTATGATGAAGCTGCAAACAGATGGTTCATCGCTCAGTTTTCACTGCCAAACTTTCCAAATGGTCCTTCTTATATAATTGTTGCAGTTTCACAAACAGCTGATCCAACTGGTTCATGGCATCGCTATGGTTTTTCGTTTAATACTGGAATTCCTGATTATCCAAAATTTGGTATTTGGCCGGATGGTTATTACATGTCCGCAAACTCATTCAGCTCAGGTTCTTTGAATTATGTCGGAACATTAAACGTAGCATTTGAAAGATCACAAATGTTAACCGGAGCCGTTGCGCAAAGCGTAACGTTCAATGGTTCAGGTGCAACAACATGGAGTTTTTTACCATCAGATTGGAATGGTGCAACAGTACCTCCGGCAAGTTCACCAAATTACTTTTTACAGATTCACGATAATACATGGTACGGCGGTTCAGACGGTGTAGATATTTATTCATTCACTGTAAACTGGACAACACCGGGCAGCTCAACTTTTACCGGTCCATCTTTCATAGCTACAGCTGCATTTAATTTATTGTCAGGTAATAGTACTGTTCCCCAACAGGGGACAAGTCAATTGCTTGACCATCTTGGACAAAACAGAGCAATGAATCGGTTGGATTATAGAAATTTTGGAACGCATCAGTCAATGGTTGTCTGTCAGACAGTGAATGCAGGCAGTAACCGGGCTGGTATGCGATGGCATGAATTCCGTAAACCGGGTGCAAGCTGGGTACTTCATCAGGAAGGGACATATGCACCTGCCGATGCATTTCACAGATGGATGGGAAGTGCTGCAATAAATTCTGCCGGACATATTGCATTAGGATATTCGAAGTCAGGGACTACTATGTTTCCAGCGATTGCTTTTACAGGCAGATTCGCAACAGATCCGCTTGGACAAATGACTATCCCGGAAGAAACTATTCACGCTGGCACTGGTGCTCAAACCGGATTAAACAGATGGGGTGATTATACCCAAATGTCAGTAGATCCGAATGGAAATAATTTCTGGTATGTAAATCAATATCAGCAGACTTCAGGTTCATTCAATTGGAGAACAAGAATTGCAAATATTGATTATACGATCCCTGTTGAACTTGTTTCATTCAACGCAAGTATAATTAGAGATGCAGTTGAGCTTAGCTGGATGACAGCAACCGAAACCAACAACCAGGGATTCCAGATTGAAAGGGCTTCGTCTTCGACTACGCCCTTTCAGGAATGGGTAAATGTAGGATATGTAGCTGGATTCGGAACTACAACTGAACCGAAATCATATTCCTTTATAGATTCAAAGCTTGATGCAGAAAGCTACACCTACAGATTAAAGCAAATTGACTTTGACGGCAGCTATGAATATTCAAATGAAATAAATGTTGAAGTAGAACTTCCGCTTGAATATGCACTCGAGCAAAACTATCCGAATCCATTTAATCCAAGTACTAAAATAAGTTACTCTATACCTGAAGATGGTTTTGTAAAGCTTGCAGTTTACAACTTGCTTGGCGAAGAAGTTGCAACAGTAGTGAATAGTTTTCAAAAGGCAGACAGATATGAAGTGAACTTCAATGCAAGCGGTTTGTCAAGCGGCATTTATGTTTACAAAATTGAATCATCAAACTTTTCTGCTTCAAGGAAATTAGTATTGATGAAGTAAATTTATTTACACTGATACTATCCCTCAGAGGGATAGTATCAGTTATCTATTGACGTCAATAATTACGGAAGTTCCGACATTCCCTGTCTCTACTTTTTCAATAAGAATTAGAGCCGGGCCTCGCTTAGAAAAATATCGAAAAAATGTAAACACAGCTTTAGTTTTTTTTTATTGGAATTAATTAAATTTGTCGTAACTTAATTAAAGAGAAAGTAAATCATTTTATTGAAAGAATTAATTTCACACACATTCTACTTTGGTTTTTCAACCAAAACAGTTGACCTGCCTCAATTATGTGGTAATTCTTTAAAACGCAGCAAATCAAAATAGTTTGTTTATTAACCAACATATCATATCATAATAACGGAGAACTGAATGAAGATTCTGATAACATTCTTCCTTGCACTGTTTTTTGCGGGTAATATTTTCTCGCAAGAAGACAACTCGCAGCAAATTCCCCCAATGAGGGACGGATTGCGGGAAGAGTATACTGAAAGTGATTTCCAAAATTTTTTGTATAGAGAAAAGATGGGGGAAATTCAAAATGAAATAAGCATTAATTATTCAACTGCTGCTGCTGATGCACTGGTGAATAATAATAATGGAAGTACCGGAACACAGAATTTCACTCAAAGTGAAACTTCAATTATTGCATTTGGTAACAATGTGGTAATTGGATTTAACGATTCTGGTTCATTCACTGGTGGCGCTAATAAATTCACCGGCTGGTCTTATTCATCAGATGGTGGTGCAAGCTTTATTGACGGTGGAACTTTGCCAACAAGTGCAGTTGGTGATGCTGGTGACCCGGTTTTAGCACGAAATGAAACTACTGGCAGAATTTATCTTTCAACTCTTGGTTTTAGCGGTTCAGGTACTATCCAGATGTTCCGTTCAGATGATAATGGTGTAATCTGGCTTGCCCCAGTTAATGCTACTCCCGGAGGTTCATCTGAAGATAAGCAATGGCATATAGTAGATAACTTTGCCGGTCCCGGAAACGGAAACGTATATTTGATATCTCGCCGCTTTGGCGGATCCCCAGGTATTTATATGTTCCGCTCAACCGATCAGGGAAATACATTTATACCTTCCGGAGGTGTAAGCATATTTTCAGGAGGACAGGGTGCATTTGTTGAAGTTGGTCCTGATCACTCTGTATATGCATTTTATTATAATGGTTCAACCTCAATTCAGGTTAGAAAATCAACTGACTTCGGTGCAACCTTTGGTTCAGCTGTGACAATCTTCAATGGCATTTCGGGTGGTGTAAATGGAGACCATGGATTAACTGGTTTAAGACAGGGAACCTCTACTTTCTCAAGTTTCCGAAGCAACGCATTTCCTCATGTTGCAGTCAATCCTGTGAGCGGTCATCTTTATGTCACTTTTGCTAACAATCCTGCCGGGACAGACAAAGCCGATGTTTATTTAACTATTTCTACTGATGGTGGAGCTACCTGGACAGCACCACAACGTGTCAACGATGACGTTACAACAACTGACCAGTGGATGCCGACTATTGCTGTTACACCTAATGGTAACAGACTTGGCATTTTTTATTATAGCCGTCAGGAAGATCCAACGAACAACAACTTATTTAAATACTATGGTCGTATCGGTGTAATCTCTGGCTCAGCAGTTAATTTTGATCCGAGTATTGCAATCAGTGATGTTGCATCATTACCGGAATTTGGACGTGATGGAGTGGTTAATTCAGTTTATATGGGTGACTATAATCATGCCTCCGCAACCTCAGATGCATTTCATGTTGTTTGGGCTGATAACAGAGATGATCTCCCCGGTGGCGCACCTCGCAAAGATCCTAATGTGTACTACGAGAAAATAACTCTTGGTCCACCTTGCCCGATCAATCCTCCGTCAAATCCAGTTCCTGCAAATGGAGCTACCGGCTTACCGCTTACCGGTAATACAGCAAGCTGGACAAATGGTGCCGGAGCTAATCAAATTGAAGTTTGGTTTGGACAGGGTGTGAACATTAATAAGGTTTACGATGGTCCACCCATTACCTCATTATCACTTGCAGCTTTTGAACCGTTGACTTACAATACAACTTATGGCTGGCAGGTTAGAGGTAAGAATGATACCTGTACTGTTTCAGGACCATTATGGTCGTTTACAACAATGCAGGATCCTAATCTATTCCAATGGTGTGATGAATTTACTAACTTAAGTAATTGGACAATCATAGGTCCATTAGGTCTTACAAACTGGTCAGCATTTGCCTCAGCCTCAGCAGGTGGAACACCTCCGGAATTAAGAATGAGCTGGACACCTTCATTCAATGGTGAATCAAGGTTAAGATCTGTTGTCATTCCTATAGCTGATAATACGCTTGTTAATTTTTCGTTCAACTTTTTCTTTGATTATTTCGCAGTTCCGAGTGGAGTAGTTACACTTGAAGTTACTTACGATGGTGGAGCAACAAAAACACCAATATATACTCTAACCAATCCAACGGGAAATGTTGGACCTGAATTAGTAACAGGTAATTTTACTACACCAGCTTCCGGATCCCAGAATCTACAGTTGGAGCTAACATATAATGGAAATTCTTTCAACACAGATAATGTTTACTGGGATAATATGTGTCTGCAGTACATAGTTCCAGTAGAGTTGACATCATTTGCAGCTACTTCGAATGGTGAAGATGTTGAACTTAGCTGGACAACAGCAACCGAAACCAACAACCAGGGATTTGAAATAGAAAGGGCTTCGACTTCGACTACGCCCGTTCAGGAATGGATAAATGTAGGATATGTAGCAGGCTTCGGTACAACAACTGAACCAAAAGCATATTCATTCACAGATTCAAAGCTTGAGACTGGAAATTATACATACAGACTAAAGCAGATTGACTTCGATGGAACATTTACTTATTCAGACGAAGTGAATGCTGATGTTGAAATTCCGATTGAGTATGCACTTGAGCAGAACTATCCAAATCCATTCAACCCGAGTACAACAATAAAGTACTCGATACCGGAAGAAGGATTTGTGAAGTTAGCGGTATACAATATGTTGGGCGAAGAAGTAGCCACGATAGTGAACGCAACACAGAAAGCAGGCAGATACGAAGTAAACTTCAATGCAACAGGATTAGCAAGCGGAGTTTATGTATACAGAATAGAAGCAGCAAACTTTGTTTCATCAAAGAAACTTATGCTGATGAAGTAAGCTTATTAACACTGATACTATCCCTTAGAGGGATAGTATCAGTTGTTTAATTGATTAAATTTCATTTATTTCAAAACTTTTTAATCTCTCAAAAGAACTTTCCCGCCTTAGAAATTAAACTTGTTAAACCGCAAGTGTGAACTTCGCTTATTATAATTTTCTTGCTTCTTAACTTTTCATTTTGCAAATTATAAGTGAAACTAATTTAAAAGTTGAGGGCGGGCAGCTTGGTACAATTATTTAGCTCATATATTCATTGATTTAGCTGAAGAAAAAATTTGATGAAACGAAATTTTGTTTCAATCCAAACACTTCAGCTAACACACTTACCTGATATTCATATCTGCAAAGCACACTATTATAATTTTTCTCAAAATAAATTTTCTTCAGGGGAATTAAACAAATCATTTTTAAACAATTTTTTTGGAGGATA
Organism: Ignavibacteriaceae bacterium; assembly: GCA_035478175.1. GTDB lineage: Bacteria > Bacteroidota > Ignavibacteria > Ignavibacteriales > Ignavibacteriaceae > IGN2. The sequence continues at coordinate 30,504 of DATIJX010000219.1, read as the reverse complement.
AAATGGCTGTAGTTCCAATTAAGCTTTCAGTTGTCAACAATAAAATCAGGATAGATCCTGACAGTTGCAAAGTTAATCCTGAAGATGAAGTGCGATTTTATACAAATGACAATTATACTTTTGAAGTAGCTTTGCACAATCCAGATGGATTTTTTGCAGAGCTTCCAAGAGTGTACAGTGGTAATGTCAAAGATAGCGAACCACTAACACTGGGAATTGATAATCCTGATGAAGATCATAATGTAAAATATTATTCTGTATGTGTTCTTGATGTCGCATCTCCACCAGCTCCTCCTGATGCACCACCAAGAATTATTGTAAATACTTAGGAGCAATTTCAAGAAAAATTGTTTTATAGATGATGCAATTCATCATATAAAACATAATAATGCATAGATAGTTTCAACGAAATATTAATGTATTTGTCTTTGTGAAAACTTACTTAAAAATACTTTTTCTTGCATTGGTGTGCAGCTACCAATCCTTTCAACAGAACAGGAACATCCAGTTTGAACACTTAACTGTTGATGTCGGACTTTCTTATAATACAATATTTAGTGTTATACAAGACAGAATAGGATTTCTCTGGATTGGTACCTATGATGGGCTTAATAGATACGATGGTTATGAATTCAAGATTTATAAAAACATTCCTGAAGATTCTACAAGTATCAGTGATAATATGATCAGAGCCCTGCATGAAGACAGTTACGGAAATATATGGGTTGGATGCGGTTGGGGCGGTGGTCTTAATAAATTCGATAGAGCCACTGAAAAATTTACGCGGTATCTTCACGAAGTAAATAATCCGGCGAGTTTAAGTTCAAATAGCATTTATGCAATTTGTTCCGATACATCAGGAAATCTTTGGATAGGAACTAACGGAGGCGGTCTTGATTATTTCGACTTTCAAAGTGAAACATTTCTTCATTATAAAAATGATCCTGCTGATCCATACAGCTTAAGCAGTAATTTTATAAGTGCAGTTTATGTTGACAGGAACGGAATTCTCTGGGTTGGTACATCCGCAAGCGGACTAAATAAATTTGACAAGGAAAAAAAACAGTTCACCGTTTATAAAGCAGCTAATGATCCGGAAGGATTAAGCGGTAACAACATCACTTCAATTTATGAAGATCCTTATGGAATTTTGTGGATTGGAACCCGCGATGGCGGCTTGAATAAATTTGATCCGTACATTAATAAATTCCAGCGCTTCACTCACGATCCAAAAAATTCAAATAGCTTGAGCAGTAACGATGTATGGACAGTATTTGCAGATACTGAAGGGCTGCTCTGGATTGGAGATTATAATGGAGGCTTGAATTTATTCGATACCAGAAGTGAATCATTTAAACTTTATAAGAAAAATATAAACGACAACCGGAGTTTAACTGATGATGTGATTAATTCTATTTGCGAAGATAAGTCAGGAATAATCTGGTTTGGAACCTGGAGCGGAGGTTTAAACAAGTACGATAGAAAAAAAGAGAAGTTTATTACTTATAATCAGATCCCCGGTAATACAAACAGCCTGATCGATAATTATATAACTGCAATCAATAAAGACAAAGATGATGAACTATGGGTAGGTACAGTAAACGGTTTATCCAGGATAAATGAGAAGGATAACCGATTCAAACATTACAAACATAATCCCAGCGATCCGGGCAGCATCTCCGGAAATTATATTGCTTCGATCTGTGAGGATAAAGAGGGTTACTTATGGATTGCTACGGATGATGCAGGATTAAATCGGTTTGATAAACAAAAAAATAAATTCCGGCATTTCAAACAGGATCCCAACGATCCAAATAGTTTATCAGATAATAAAATCTCACAAATATTTTGCGATAGTTATGGAGATTTATGGATAGGTTTTTCAAATGGAATGGATAGATTAAAAAAGGGTGAAAATAAATTTATTCATTACCGGAACAATCCATCAAATCCTAAAAGCATCACCTCTCAAATAGTTTTTACATTTTATGAGGATAAATACAATAACCTGTGGATTGGAACTCATGTAGATGGACTGATGCAGTATAACCGGGAAACAGATGACTTTACATTTTACAGACAGGATTTGAATAATCTTAGCACCAGCCTTAGCCATAATGCTGTCTCATCAATTTGTGAAGACGAGAATGGTGTTCTATGGATAGGTACCAACGGTGCAGGATTTAATAGATTTGACAGAGCACAAAATCAATTCAAGCATTATGGTGAGAAAGATGGATTAGCTAACAATCTTATTAATGGAATCTTATCTGACAATAAAGGAAACCTATGGATAAGTACTGCAAAGGGAATTTCGAGATTTAATATTAAAGAGGAAGCTATTACTAATTATGTTTCAAAGGATGGGTTACAGGGAAGTGATTTTAATAGCAGAGTTTATTTTAAAAGCCGCGATGGTGAAATGTATTTCGGAGGTACTAACGGACTAAACCGGTTTGATCCTTTTCAAATAATTGATAATCCTTTTACTCCCCCAGTCTATATAACAGACTTTCAAATTCTTCATAAGCCGGTAGCAGTGGGCTTCGATTCATTATGGGGTAAGGTAATTATTGAGAGAACCATAACTGAATTAAAAGAAATTATACTTAGCTACAATGAAAATATACTCTCATTTGAAATTGCCGCATTAGATTTTCATAGCCCGGAAAAAAATCAATATGAATACATGCTTGAAGGATTTGATCAGCATTGGATTCATACTTATGCAAATAACAGGACAATCACATATACAAATCTTGATCCCGGAGAATATACGTTAAAAGTTAGAGGTACTAATAACGATGGTGTATGGAATGCAGAAGGAACAAGTTTGAGGATATTAATTAAACCTCCCTGGTGGGCAACATGGTGGTCTTATATTCTTTATGGTTTTGTAATTATGTTTTTATTTTCGGGTTCAACAAGATTTTATCTTAACCGCCAAAGGTTAAGAAGTCAGTTGCAGTTAGAGCAAGAACACGCAAAAAAACTTGAAGAAGTTGATAAAATGAAATCCAACTTCTACGCGAATATATCACACGAGTTTCGCACACCTCTTATGTTAATTCTTGGTCCGATAGAAAAACTATTATCCAGAGTAAAAGATGAAGAAAACCAGAAGCAGGCAGGGCTGATTAAGGGAAATGCTAAAAGACTTCTTACTCTTATTAACCAGCTTCTGGATCTCTCACGGCTTGAAGCAGGAAAGTTAAAACTTAAAGCTTCATTTGGTAATATTGCGCAGTTTGTAAAAGGGCTGGCGATGGAGTTTGAATCAATTGCCGAGCGCAAAGACATCTCTTTAAAAGTATTAATGGAAAAAGAAGTTGTTGAAGCTTATTTCGATAAGGAAAAACTGGAGAAAATAATAACCAACTTGTTGTCGAATGCATTCAAATTTACACCTTCAGGCGGAAGGATAACCGTAAAACTTTCTGAGACTTCATCAAATCAGGTTGAAATAATTATCAGAGATTCCGGTATTGGTATACCAAAGAGTGAGCTGACAAAAATTTTCGACAGGTTTTACCAGGTTGACGGTTCAATTACCAGAGAGCACGAAGGTACTGGAATAGGTTTGGCTTTAACCAAAGAGCTTGTTGAACTACACAAGGGTAATATATCCGTTGATAGCGTTGAAGGTCATTGGACTGAAGTTAAGCTTCACTTCGCGCTTGGCAGAGAACATCTTGCTGGTGATGAAATTATTGACTCGGCTGATTTTGAAATGCGCAAAGTCGAAAACTTTGATGAGTTTACTAAAGAAGATTCAGAAGCAGAAGATTTATTGAATGAGAATTTGATTGATAAAACAATCGTACTGGTTGTTGAGGATAATCCGGACGTAAGAGAATACATCAAAGAAGCATTGCTGGAATATTATCATGTTGAAGAAGCTGCAAACGGGGAACAGGGATTAAGAAAAGCAGAAAAATGTATCCCGGATTTAATAGTTAGTGATATCATGATGCCTAAAATGGATGGTTATGAGATGACGAGGAGAATAAGGCAAAATGATAAGACCAGTCATATTCCAATTATTTTACTTACTGCAAGATCCGATAAAGACAGCAAGCTTGAAGGATTGGGTTTAGGTGCGGATGATTATCTGATAAAACCATTCGATTCAGAAGAATTACTTGCCCGAATAAAAAATCTGATAGAGACTAGAAGATTCCTTCAGGAAAAATTCGGTTCAGGAGCTACGATACTTCAAAAACCTGAGAAAGAAAAGTTAAGCTGTCTTGATGAACAATTTCTTAGCAGGGTAATGATGGTTATAGATGAACATCTTGCCGAAGAAGAATTCAGCATTGAGGAATTTGGCAAAGATGTTGGGATGAGCAGATCGCAAATTCACAGGAAATTAAAAGCGCTCACAGGTAAGTCAACAAGTATGTATTTGAGAACGGTCAGACTTGCCAAAGCAAAGCAGATGCTATCAGAAAAAATAGGAAACATCTCAGAAATATCTTACAAAGTTGGGTTCTCAAGTCCTGCCTACTTTAGCCGGTGCTTTAAAGAAGAATTCGGTCACGCCCCAAGTGAGGAGAAATAGACTTTATAACATATTTGGGCTAAAGCCCTGATTAGTTTTTTTCATTTTATCCCCAGGATAAATCCTGGGGCTATTTTCTATTATTAAATTTTTCTTCCAATTGCCCCGAGTTTTAACTCGGGGGTTAATTAAATTCTCTCGCCCAACTTCTGGCTTTAGCCTAAAAAGGATTGGCTTAAGCCCTGATTAGTTTTTTTCATTCTATCTCCAGGATAAATCCTGGGGCTATTTTCTATTATTAAATTATTCTTCCAATTAACCCGCCAATGTTAATAATTCTTCAAAAATCAACATTAATTCAAAAAATGCAACATAGGTGCAAGAGATTGCAACATAGTTAATAACTACCCCCCTCATTATTTTATTTTATTTGTAAAGCAAATTCAGCAAACTATTCTTGAAGCAGGTAAGGAGGAGGTAAAATGTTGTCATCTTTTGAGGTCCAAATCCGTACAATTAAAAATTGGGCAAGGAAAACTATGCGATTTTTAATCCTTTGCTCATTTTTTAGTCTTATATCCACTCTTGCCCAGAACAACGACTATTGGATAAATGCACCCGTTGGAAAAACCAGGATATTTTCAGTTTCATTCATTGATAATCATAATGGATTAGCAAAATCTTCAGAAAATGATGTTTTAATTACTGTGGACGGTGGGAAAAGCTGGACCACTGCGAATAACATTAGTTTCATCAACCTTAAAACCACGCCGGAGATTCTGTGGACAGCCGATATCTATTGCTCTATAATGAAAACTACTGATGGTGGAAATACCTGGCTGCCCTACGAGGAAGAAAAGCAGGAACATTTCTGCGGCGTTTATCTGAAAGATCTAAATACCGGATACAAAGTAGCAAGTGAATTTCTGAATAAAGTAACGAGTGAAATTAATAATCATTATGAAAATGGAAATCCTGATTCACTGGTAGATCATCCGCATCAGTGCACTGAATATTATAAGAATGCCGAAGAAGGATGGGCTCTGGGCTGGTGTGTTAAGGATTTTAATCAGAAATAATCTTGTTGAAATAAAGAACACTGCTGTAAATAAGGAAAAATACTAATGGCAATCTTTACAAATATAGTTAAGCAAACAGACTTGCCTATAAAATTTGAATTGAATCAGAATCATCCAAACCCATTTAAAGGAAAGACAAGTATAAAGTATTCAGTGCCTCATAAAACTAAAGTAATAATAATGATAAATGATGTTCAAGGACAAGTTATTCATAAAATAGTTTCTCAAAATCAGGAGGCAGGTACGTATGAGATTGAGTTTTTTGCTGATGGATTACCAACAGGAAATTATTTCTATCACATAATTACAGACGAGTTCTTTAAATCCAGAGAAATGGAATTAATTAAATGAATTTATTATCTCACCGCACAGCAATAAAGAGGGTTGAAATTGTTTATAGTAAAATTAACGCACCCTGTAACACAATTTCACCCTCCTCTATAAAATCAAATGTGCGAGGCTGAGGCCTTAAAATATTGTGTTAAATAAATTCTGTTCGGAGGCTAGAATTAATCGGTGACTATAAAGCAGGGTTAGATGTGTGTATGGGCGGGTTGAATACCTGTTGAGTAAAAAATCTGTTTACAAACGAGGAGAAAATAAAAGTGATATTAACAGCAGCACCACAAACAAGTAAGGATATTCTGACAGGATTTTACCTGGAACAGAACGATCCTAATCCTTTTAACCGGAAGACAACTATAAAATTCTGCTTGTCAAACCAAAGCAAAGTTACGGTGTTGATAACGAATTCTTACGGAAAAGTTGTTGATAAATTAATTTCAAGTTTTCTGAATGCCGGAATGTATGAGATCGGTTTTATTGCTGATGGATTATCCAGAGGGACTTACTTCTGTCATGTTGTTGCAGACAATTATTCACATTCACAGGAAATGGAATTAATTAAATGAATTTTAACCTACCTCCTGAAAACGGATGAAGAAGAGGGTGGAAATTGATTACAAAACGCATACGCACCCGGTAACGCAATTTCGCCCTCTTTATTTATTTGAGAATGGCAGGATGGTAATTTTTTAATGAATGAAGAAAGAATGAGCTTCCCCACAGCACAGCGATATAGAGGGTGGAAATTGTTTATTAAAAATAAACGCACCCAATAACACGATTTCGCCCTCTCTCGTTTTCCTTAAAAAGCTGACAAGTGGGTTGCGGGGGTGGTGAACCACCCTAGATGCGGGGAATATTTTTTAATAAAGTTAAATGGAAATTGCAGTGAGACTAATGTTGTGCAGCATCAGCGGAAACCAATCAAAAGCTAACAAGCGGCAATTAAAATTTGAGCCTTTTAAAGTCTCTGTATCTAAAATTCATAGAAAATTAAACAATTCTGGTAGACTTCTACCGCTACCGTGTATTACCATTAGAAAAAAAATTTTTACTACGGAGGTACATCTCCACGAGGACAGCCCGTTTCGCTTTTCGCGAGCCGGGATGGGAGGACAGCACGGGCGGGTGTGTGACTCGCCCGATTTTAAAGAAGTTAACTACTTGAGAAACGTTTATAAATTTAAATGAGGGGCTAAAGATGAAAAAATTTATTGAGTTGGTTATAAAAGAACTGGTAGATAATCCGGAAAAAGTCAAAGTTGAAGAAATTGCGAAGGATAAAAACTCGATTGAATTTACAGTTGAAGTTGCCGCAGATGATATCGGCAAGGTTATCGGAAAGAAAGGCAAGAATATAAATGCACTTAGAACGCTACTCACTGCAGTTGGTGCAAAAGAACATCATCGCACAACTTTGCAGGTTATCGAGTAGGGGCACAAAATTTTTAGCCCCTGCAAATGAAACGTGAGAAAGAAATTTTGTAGCGGCGAGCCTCTGACTTGCCTGGAATAAAGAATGTAAGACAACGAGATAAGTCTATGTGGAGAAATAAAGACTGTATATAATTAAACCTTCGAGGCAATAATATCAGATTTGATCAAATACCTCGAAGGATGGGGCACGTTAAAAAATATTAAAAGGTATCGAGTGCTCAATCTTTCTGAAACTGTTGTGACTGAACACCCTGATAATTTATAAACAATTTATTAGGAGGATATTATGAAAACGTTACTAAGTGCAGCCGCACTACTCGTATTTATCGGACTACTGTTTTTTGGATGTTCCGATAAAACAAACCAACCTGTTGAATCTTCAAATGGCACTTTACAAAAAGAAGGATCAGGTGAAGGTGCTGGTATCTTAAGGTATGAAGCTGAGAATGCCTATGGCTTCATTGATGTAGACGCTCATTTACTGCTTGTTCTTGGCATCAACGATTTTCCGGATTTCTGCTCTGGTGGAGGAGGAATGGAATGGTTTAAATTCAAGGAACTACTTCTTCCTAATACTGACCCGGAACTTAGAAGATTGATAATGCAGATTACAGCTCGAGACGTAACTGCCGTTATATGGCAAGCAGATTCCTGGCCGGAAGACTTTTGCGATTTTGCTCTAAATAATCAACCATTAGCTACCGGAACTGCCAATTTTAAATATACAGACAATGATTTTTATGCCTGGTGGCAGGAACACCCTAATCGCAATCCATTCGGTTATAAAGCTAACGGTTCCCTCGAAAGTTTGACCGGACAGAAATACAATTTCAATTTTTTTGATAGAATTATTTGGGATTGGGATGGTTCAAAATTTATGGAAAATATTAAAATACATTTAATCCCAAAGGGTAACTGATAACTTTATCGGTTCATTTTTTCATTTTACAAACCACGGTTGGTTTGGAAAAGAATAATGAAGAATGGGCGAGTTTATAACTCGCCCGGATTAATAAATTATTTAACAACCATAACTAGGAGGTTATTATGTTGAGTATTACGAAATCCCGCTATAACGGAAAACGGTTACTTGTACTTTTCGTTCTTCTTTTCACAGTGTTTATTACTTACACTGTTGATGCACAAGAGTACGGTTTGTTGCGTAAACCATCAAACGTAATTTTACTCGAAAAAATTCAGGGACCGCTTGGTGATCCTACACCTGCCGGAACATACTCCATTGGTACCGGAGGTTACTTCCCCACAATTGATTCCGCTTTCAACAAACTAAGTATAGATGGAGTAGCAGGCAATGTTACCCTTGAACTAATTGATGAACTTTATGTTGCACCTGCTACACAATTTGGTTTCTTGCTCAATGGACCAATACCCGGAGCCGGGGCAACAAGCAGAGTTACAATCAAACCTGCACAAAATAAAAACGTTACTATCGAAGGCAGCAATGAATCGCTGCTGTATCTGATAAATACAAGTTATGTAACCTTTGATGGTGTTAGTACTACAGGTCCTACCACTCTAACAATTCACGCTCTCCAAAATTCAGCTTATGTCTTTAATGATGCACTTGATTTCATAAATAATTCCGATCACAATATCATACAAAATATTACTTTCATCGTTGAGGATAATCTAAGAGCCAGTGGATCCGGATTCTGGTATAGTTACGTTGGGGCATTCGCTCCGGATAGCAATCTGATTCAGAACAACTTTGTTAAAAAAGCTGGTCTCGCATTTTTTGTAATATCTTCCACTTCGACGACAAGATGTAAAGGGAATATTATAAGAGAAAATCATATAGGGTCGGAGACAGACAGCTTAGTTGCTTATGGCATTCAGGTTAATTATGGAACTAATACAATTATTGAAAGCAATTCCATTCAAAATTTGAAATCAACTATAACTGGATCAAATCAATTACAAGTTGGAATACTTTCATATGGTGGTAATGGTGATATAATTAGGAATAATATAATACATAATTTTAGAGCGATTTCGGGCTTTACAAGCTCTGGAATCTACTTGACTGGTTCATGGAGTGTTCCTGGTAGCTATAACTATGTCTACAATAATATGGTGTATAATATTAATAGTGTTTCGAACCTTGCTAATAATAGAGTGGCTGGAATACAACTTGAATATCAGAACAATCCCAGGGTCTATTATAACTCCGTTTATTTATCCGGAAACGGTGCAAATTATCAAGGTTCGGCAGCGTTATATATTTTTACTGGTTGTACATACGTAGAAGCGAAGAATAACATTTTCATAAACACACGCGACGAGGGACCACACTGTGCATCTGCAATTTATGATTACACCGCTGGAAACCTAACATCAGATTATAATGATCTGTACTATGATGACACCAACAATAACAATTGCCTGGTAAGAATTGCGGGCACAAAATACAATACTTTGGCAGATTGGCAGGAAATGGGGAAAGACTTCCACAGCATGTCAATTATACCTTGTTTCTGCTCTCCGGCACTTCACATTGATTGTACTATCGCTACTTGCCTTGAATCACGAGGAACCCCGATATCAGGTTTTAATACTGATATTGATGGAGATATAAGACACAATTTTCTGCCCGATATAGGTGCAGATGAGTTTGCAGGCTTAGTACCCACAGGTGCTGTTTCAGTAGGTGCTTACTCAGTTGGAACAAACGGTTTCTTTCCCTCTATTGAAACAATATTTAACAGATTAGAAACCGATGGAGTTGGAGGTAACGTTACTCTTGAATTGATTGATGATTTATATACTGCACCATCAGATCTATTTGGGTTCAAAATAGATGGACCAATTCCCGGGGCAGGCCCGAACAGTAGAGTTACAATTAAGCCTGCTGGGAATAAAAATGTTACAGTTGTTGGTGGTGGGCGAATGACTCTATCTTTTTGGAATACAAGCTACGTAACTATTGACGGAGTAGACTTGACTGGTGCGACCACATTAACCATTCATACTCTTCAGAATCCTCAATATCCGTGGAATGAGGGCATTGATTTTCTTAATAACTCCGATCATAACATAATTCAAAATACCATCTTCATAAATGAGGACTACACCAGAGCAGGTGGCGGTATTGGAATTTTTAGCCTCACGGATACGCAGTCTGCACCGGATAGTAATATAGTTCGGAATAATCTGATTAAGCGATCAGGCATCGGCATCTATCTTTCTGCATACAATACCGGTGCTTTTACAATCGCAACAGGTAATATTATCAGAGGAAATGTTATTGGTTCCGAAACTGATACCCTAATCAGTTGGGGTATGCAGATAGAAAAGACTTATCAGACTATAATTGAAAACAATTTCATTGGCGGAATTAGGCGACATAGTAACACATTCGAGCTCACTGCTGGTATTAATTCTTATTGGGGATTAAACAATGTAATCAGGAATAACATCGTAAGGAATGTACATTCGTACGAGGCAGCTGGCAGTACTGGCATTTTATTATCAGGTGTTTCAGCTAATGCGGGTTCACTCAACATGGTTTATAACAATATGGTTTATGATATTCAAAGCCTATCATCACAAAATGACAGCAGGGTTTGCGGTATTCTAATGTGGCAGCAGAACAGTCCAAAAATTTATTATAATTCAGTTTATCTGACTGGAACTGGAGCGAATCATTTTGGATCGGCTGCACTCCGGATTGAGGGAACAACTACAAATGCAGATGTGAAAAACAATATCATGATTAATGTGAGGGACGACTCTCCATATTGTGCATCAGCAATCTTTAATTATCAAACCACTAATTATACCTCAGATTATAATGTTTTATTCTACGATGATACAAATCAGAACAACTGCCTTGCTAGAGTTGGGAGCATAGATTACAAAACACTTACTGACTACCAGGTAACTTTAAGGGATCTGCACAGCTATGTTGAAATGCCACACTTTGTTGAACCATATCTGGAGATTGATCCAACCATTCCTACTTACCTTGAATCCAGAGGGACACCTATTGCTGGTATAGAAACGGATTATAAAGGAGATACACGTAATGCAATGACTCCTGATATCGGTGCGGATGAGTTCGATGGAATAGTTGGTGTTGAAGATGAAAAAACACTTCTGACAGAGTATGCACTTGAGCAGAATTACCCAAATCCATTTAACCCAAGCACAACTTTCAGATACTCAATTCCACAAACATCAAAAGTTGTAATAAAGGTATATGACATACTCGGAAATGAAATCGCACTTTTAATGGATGAGGAAAAAACAGTTGGTACCTATGAGTTAAACTGGAATGCAGCATCGTTACCCAGCGGAGTGTATTTCTATCAATTAAAATCAGGAAGCTTTTTAGAGACAAAAAAGATGTTGCTATTGAAATAAAATTGTATAAACGTAGGGACAGGTCGCGATCTGTCCCTACAATTATAATGTTAGACCAGAAATTGTAAGGGCGAGTCTGTGTCTCGCCCGAAATAAATAGCCCCGACCTTCAGGTCGGGGTAGAATATTGAGAAAAATAATTACGGATTCAGGCAAATAAATAAAATTGAGTTAAAGCCCTATTTGTTCTTTGGATCATAACTCCCCATCATAAATGCTGGGGCTATTAAAAACTATTTAACAATCCATAACTAGGAGATTATATGAAAAAGTTATACTTAACATTTGTTCTCGTCTTTTTAGTTCAGTTAATTTCTTCTGCTCAAACAACGGTTACAAACCTGAGTGCTTTTTATCGTGATGGTCAGGTGTTTTTTACGTGGGATAATCTCTCCACAACAAGTGTAAGATACAATCTCTACAAATCTGCTATACCTATTCTTAACGGTTCGCAGCTTTCTACAGCAGAGAATTTGGGATTTGTTAGAGATTACTCAGCCAGAAATCTTCGATTGACAGGCATCCTTGGTGCTACAAGATATTTCAAGATTGATTCTTCCGGAACTCCATTAAGCAGCACTCAAGGGCTGTTTGTTGCTACCTGTACGGAACAAGGATCTTTCTATTATGCGTTAACAACGACGATTAATAATTTAGAAGATACAATAATTCAGTACGGTTCAAATTCACTTCAGACCGCTATTGAAGAAATAATAGCAATGCCTCAGCCAGTATTGCAGGAAACTGCAAGTGTAACCGGAGAAACTTTTGATATCTACGCTCAATTCGCTTCAAAAGTAACTTCAGAAAATTATCCCCAGATGACTAATGAAGGATCCTATGCTTTTCATTTTGCAATTTGCAAGCAAGGTTTCGGTCTTAACCACTCAATAACTTTTTATATGCGCCCTAGCGGAAATAATTTTTTAGAATATGCCTGGGGAATCGATGATCCCAATGATTGGATTGTTACAATAGATGACTGGATCCCAAGTGGACAGCAATTAGCAACCTTATACTATGGTTATCACGAAAATTTCGACACCTTTATTTACCCAAATCCGATTCCTAATTCCGGTACCATTTATAATTATACTGCTGCAAGAGTCGAGCATACCATTAATTGGTGTTTGAAGAATCTTCCTGTCGATACGACGCGAGTTTATATGACAGGCTGGTCAATGGGTGGTATAGGTGTTATGCTAAATATGACTACGGTAGCAGAAAAAATTGCAGCAGTTTACGTTCTGGCACCTATCTTCAATATGTCAATTTCCACCGTTGCAACTTATGCCAATCAATTATGGGGTACAGCAGGTACTAATCTATTAACAAACGAAGGTTACGCAAGGAACCAACGAATGAATTCTTGCTGTATGATTTCCGAAAAGCGCAACACTTCATTACCAATAATGTATACATTTTGCGGGAAGAATGATGGGAATGTTGGTTGGTCAGAAAAAGTAACCTTTTATGATTCAGTTAATGTAAATAATCACGGTGCTTTTCATTTCTGGAGTTACACTGATCATTATAATATCTATACTCCTTGGGTACCTAGCTTCCCATTATTTTCATTTTTCACCCGCTATCGAAATAATCTTTCATATCCAGCTTTTTCAAATTGTTCATTAAATGATGACCCGGGGACTGGAGATCCAATTACAGGTGATTCAATAGGAACAATTAACGGATACCTAGATTGGAAGGATGATATTGTTGATTCAGTCGAAGCGTGGGAAATTACTTTGTTTATCAAAGAACTTATTACAACGGTAGGTACCCTTGTTGCAGCTGATTCGGGAACGACAGATGTCACATTAAGAAGATTACAAAAATTTTCGGTACCAGTTGGCGAAACTATTTTCTGGCAAAACTTGAGAAATGGTTCAATAGTTCAACAGGGTTCTTTCACTTATGATGGGGGGCTGATTACAATTCCAAGCGTTAAAGTTTATAAAGATTCAAGTCATTTAAAAGTCTTTTACATACCGGTCAAAGTTGATGAGCAGATGTTTCAACCTTTGCAATTTGTTTTAGAGCAAAACTATCCCAACCCATTCAACCCAAGTACAACTTTCAGATACTCAATTCCGCAGACATCAAAAGTTGTGATAAAAGTCTATGATCTACTCGGAAATGAAATAGCACTTTTAATGGATGAAGAAAAATCAGCAGGTAGGTATGAAATAACATTCGATAGTCATTCTGGCGAAGTCCAGAATTTACCAAGCGGAGTTTATTTCTATCAGTTAAGAGCAGGTGAATTTGTAAGCACGAAGAAGATGATTTTGTTGAAATAAAAAATGACCTCTCCCTAAATCCCTCTCCTTAACAAGGAGAGGGAAACAGGGTGAGGTTGTATTCTTGAAAATGAAATGGTTTTCTAATTAACAATTTATCAATCCATAAAAAGGAGGATGTTATGAAATGTCTGGCTATATGCTCACTTTTGCTGTTATTATTAATCTGCTGCACAGATGAGTATAATCTTTCAGTTGAAGTATCCGGTCGAGGCACATACGAGATTACACCCCAGAAAAATAATTATGAAGAAGGTGAGACTGTCACAATCACAGCAACTCCGGATAGTGGATGGTTGTTTAACAAATGGCTTGGCAGCATTAACACAAATTATAATCCTCTTTCTGTACGAATGGATGGGGATAAATATTTAGAATTAGTTTTTAGCATTCCTTACAAACCATCAATGAATGGTGATTGGGATGGAATCCAGTATGATGTTGAATTTCATATTCAGCAAGCACTTTTTGATTCCTCTCTCACCGGTACTCATGTTCTGCATTTATCCGGGGGAACCCATTTTACTTATTCAGTTACGGGATACAATATTGTGTCGCTTATAGTGATGAACTGTAAAGCTAATGGCGCTGCTGATGTACAGTATTTAGGTACCTGGTCCACTCAATCAAAAATTTTTGGTGGAGTAGTAGAGAATGGTATTTACTATAAATGTGATCTGCAGAGAGCAGGTGACTCTCCTCTACCTAAAATGAGGCAACCATTTATACCAAAGAAGATTGCTGAATTATAATAAGAAATAAATGAGATCTATAGAGGGGAATAAATTAATTAACAAACTATAAATAGGAGGTTACTATGTTGAGCTATGCGAAATCCCGTACAGCGGGAAAATGGTTACTATTTCTTTCAATTATTCTTTTTGCAATGTGTTTCTATAACACAAGTATTGCACAGGATTCTGATACACCAAGCTTGAAAATAGTTTATTTAGATCAGGATGATGGTCTTCAGGCGAATCCGTCAGAGATTGTCCTGATTCCAGGCGACTCTCTAAAATTTGTTGCTATCAATGGTGATTTCGACATTCTAATTGATGATGCAGTTATTTTTCTAAAAATTAAAGTGTCTGACCTTAAAATTAGAGTTGATAGTAGTGTCCCAACCAAGGTTGAAAGTGATATTTATATTGTTCGCAATGTTGAAATATATGATGAGAATTATTCAATTTACTGTATATCAAATAATAGCTGGCCTGCCGCGCCACCCAGAATCATTATTCAATCTAGTACAGATGATCAGTATTAATTAAATTTCCGGATACTATAAAAAAAAAGGCGGGTTTAATTCCCGCCTACATTTTTCAAAGGACAATTTCAGTGTGGCATATCAGACTTTCATTAGCTAATTTTGAGAAGTTCTTAAACAAAATTATTATTTCCAGATAGTTACTGGGTTGTTTGTATAATATTGCCATCACATTTCTTTTCAGAAACTACATCACCCCGTTTCTACTTCAATTATAAATTACGTAGAGGTTCATAATGAAGTTTTTTATACTCTCCCTAATATTGATGTTATTTTGCTTTCATAATATTTTTCCTCAGAATTCAAGCTCATATATTGCATCCATATCAGTTGATAACGATCAGCTGAACAATCAAATTGAAAAGTTAGAGCTTCCAAATTTATATCTGACAGAAACTCAGTTATTAACTATTATAACTTCTGACCAACAGAATGCGTTAAAAAAATATCGGATTAAGTACACATTGCTCGATGATTTTAGAAACGAGGATAAATTATTCCTCATTACATCCAAAAGCATTGATGATTTATCTTCGAAAATTTTCAGCGAAAAAATAATCTACAGAGATAGGAACTCAGTAATAGTAAAAAATAGTTCTCTCACACTAAGTGAAGCTTTAACGTCAGGATATCAAATTGCTGAACTCAATCCCAATTTTACGTACAAGAATGAAAGAAGAATCTGGAACGAAGATATCGTTTTTACCACTGATACATTGATTTCTCAAATTACTTCTTCAGTAAATCAGGATAGTATAAGGTTTTTCATTCAGAGCCTTCAGAATTTTCAAACCAGGTTTCTTTTTGCAAACACGAGGGATGCAGTTGCAGACTGGATAAAAAATCAATTCTTACAAATGGGGTTGACAGATGTTGTGATAGATTCTTTTCTATATCAGGGGACATGGCAGAAAAATGTAGTGGCAACTCTGCAGGGAGTTTATGAACCCGAAGTGTATAATGTGGTTGGAGGTCATCATGATTCTTATTCATTTGGCGATCCAATGGTGTTTGCACCCGGTGCAGATGATAATGCAAGCGGTACAGCTGCTGTTTTGGAGATTGCCAGAGTAGTGATGGCAAATAATTATCAATCAGAGTCGACAATTAAATTTGTAACCTTTGCAGCGGAGGAGTATGGGTTGTGGGGGAGTAAAGATTACGCTGAGAAAGCACTGCTTGCCGGTATGAATATTAAAATTATGATCAATCATGATATGATTAGTCACACTTACTCTCCTGTTAATCAGAGCAGTGTTGATATAAACAGATATACCGGATTTGAGTATTTGCGTGATCTAGCTTTTTATTGTGTTGAGAATTATTCAGTTCTTTCAGCAAATAACGGTGGTGCAAATAGTTCAGGATCAGACAGCCATTCATTTTGGCAAAGAGGTTTCCCTGCGGTTTATTTTGAAGAAACAAATTTCAGCCCTTTTTATCATTCACCGGCAGATACAATTGGTAACTACAATATGGAGTACTGTGCGGAAGTAATTAAATCATCCTGCGCTACTTTATTGATGAATATTGTAATGCCTTCAATTGTGCAGAATTACACCGTGGTTGATGCCGGTACAGGAAATTCACTCAAGCTTTATTGGAGCCCAAATCAATCACCGGACTTTGAAAGCTACAAAATTTATATTGGTATACAATCAGGAGTTTATGACTCAGTGTTTTTCACTGTTGATACTTTATTTACTGTCGGCAATTTAACTGAAGGAAATATTTATTATGTCGGAGTTTCGGTAGTTGATCAGGATGGGTATGAAAGCCTGATAGTTGAAAGATCAGCTACACCATATCTGTTGCCGTTGGCACCTTCAGGATTTTCAGTTGCACCACTATGGCATAAGGTGGAGCTTTCCTGGGATCACAATTCAGAAGCTGATATTCTGGGATATAATATTTATCGGTCAGAAGTTGAAGGAGAACCAGGCAGTATCTTGAATTCATCAACTTATTCTGATACAGTCTATATTGATAATGCAGCAGCCAGCGGAGTTTACTATTATTATTCTATCACAGCCGTAGATAGTCAGCTTAACGAAAGTGAAAGCACCATTGAACTACGTTCAAGAGTTGTTTCATTGGATCAGGGCATACTTATAGTCGATGAAACTGCGGATGGTAATGGCACTATAATGAATCCAACTGATGAGCAGGTAGATGAATTCTATGATGAAATTCTTGCCGAATTTACTGTTACTGAATATGATCTAATTGAAATGGGAGCTATTGACCTTGCTGATTTAGGAGCCTACTCAACTATTATATGGCATGGGAATGACTATCAGGATTTTAATGCCCCATTCAATTACAAGCAGAGTATTATGGAGTATCTGGATTATGGCGGTAACTTTCTATATACAGGTTACAGACCAGCTAAAGCATTTGAGAATATGTCCGGAAGCCCGGCAGTTTTTGGTAATGGGCATTTCATTTATGACTATTTAAAGATTGATAGTACATATTTTAAAATAACTTCGCTCTATATCGGCGCTCTTTCAAAGTCCAACGATTACAATTCTATATTTGTTGATTCCTCAAAAACACTGGCAGGGGATAACTATCATTTGCGTTTTATTGAAGCCATTTCGCCCAACTCAGAGGGAGTGCAAATTTATGCCTTCGATTCAAACTATGATAGTAGCACTGTGCAGGGAAATCTTAAAGGCAAACCCGTTGGAGTTGAATATTTGGGAAGTGATTTTAAAACAATTACACTGAGTTTCCCTTTATACTATAAAAACAAAGAAAGCGCAAAAGAATTACTTGAATTTATAATGGTAAATAAATTCAATGAAGTGCTTCCTGTTGAAGATGAAATTCACACTGTTCCGAATTTTTATGTGCTTGAGCAGAACTATCCAAATCCCTTTAACCCTGGTACAAAAATCCGCTGGCAATCACCAGTAGGCAGCTGGCAAACTTTGAAAATATATGATGTGCTTGGAAATGAGATTGCGACTCTTGTTGATGAATTCAAATCAGCAGGAAAATATGAAGTTGAATTTAACGTTGCGACACTATCGGGCTCCGTTTCCGCCAAAGGCGGATACGCTTCTAGCGTATATTTCTATCAGCTGAAAGCAGGTAACTTTGTGCAGACACGTAAAATGATTTTGCTTAAATAAAAATTCTCTTTCTATTATTCCCCTCCTAATCGGAGGGGAAATAGGGAAACAGCTAGCAATACCACGCGATTTCTTTGTGATTCAGTATTAAAATTTCCTTTCTATTTCTCAATTACAACAATTCCTAAAAAAGCTGTTAAATTATAGCAAATTCGAAGTTTGCAACATAGTTACAAGTCATTGCAACATAACTTCAAGTGATTGATTGTAAAGTGCAAGTCATTGCAACATAGTTAATAACTACCCCCCGCCTCAATTTATTTTATTTGTGGTGCAACTTTTAATAAACTTTTTTCAAACAAAATTAAGGAGTTCACCATGAAAACATTTTTTGTAACACTCGCCGCTTTCTCACTTGCATTAATTATGGGATGCCAGGAGAATATGCTCAACGAACCTTCCGAAGCTCTCTTAAAGCAAAATGATAATCTTGTTACCACTGACGTAATAAAGTTAGAGTGTGATTTAAGAGATCCATCATACGGGATAAGCAAGCTTTGCGGACAAGTGTCCTATACATTCCAGGTTATCACTGAAGCTATGAATCCTATGGCATTAAATAGAGTAGCCATTCACATCAGTATAAATGCAGAGTTAGATGATATGTATGGCATGATGCATCTGGAATGGCGTATACAGGGAAGAAGTGATGACGTAGTTACTGTAAGCGAAGAGGGAATAGTGCTTATTGATAAATGCTACTCGATAACAAATAGAAGCGATGTAGTTCTTCTTGTTCAGTATCTGGTAACTACAAATGGGATAGGGATCTCAAACGTAAACCTTGCACCTTTAGAAAAGTAATTCATCATCAATAACTATAAGGAGTAATAAAATGAAAAATTTATTTGTATCTCTCGTTTCTGCTGCTGTTCTCTTTGCTATTGGATGTCAGGAAAATTCTATAACTGAGCCTGTTGTTAACGAACCAATCGACAAGGTTCAATCCGGAAGTCCTGAAACATACCTTCACGACTTTATCCGTCTCGAAGGTGCATTGAACGACCCTTATCCAATCGGTAATTCATTTTATGTGGTAAGCGGTCTGATAGAATATGAACAAAGAACGGTATACGTGGATCCGATGCTGCCTACTGCACAAAGATATGCATCATTGTATTTCACTACTGACGCTGAATTCAGATATCTCTGCACAGTTTGTCCACCGTCTGAGGAAGATAATCTGGCAGGCTTTATATCTGATGTATCAGAAGAATTTGTACCGCTTGGTGGAAACTTTGTTTCATTACTTGAGAAAACTTATGCCATCCAGGGTCGAGATGATGGTATGACTTTCAAAGTAAGATTTCTGGTTACATCAAACGGTGTTGATTTAAGCGCAACGTGGCTTGCGTTACCGAATGCAAATGTAATACCCACAAACAATAATCATTATTAATAACAAACTATAATAAAAGGAGTAAAAAAATGAAAACTCTATTTGTCGCTGTCGTTGCTCTTTTCTTCGCATTCTTTTTAGGATGCCAGAGCTCAATCACAGATCCCGTAGAACTGGAATCAACAAAGTTTCTCGGTTATACGGATGAAGAAACTTCCGCTTATAAGGATGTTGCAAGCCTTTATCCAGGAATTATAAATGTTCAGGCAACAATTCTGGATGAAAGTGTTCCATCAAACACAGTTGATGTCATCGGTACTGTCAGATATAAACTTGAATCCGTTGATGCTGACGAAAGCATACACAGTACAATTGTCAAAGTTAAGCTGTTTGTAAATGCAGATTTAACTAGTAGCGATCCTGGACAGGCACCCTGGGTACTGTATAGTACTGATGAGGACGTAGTTACTGTTCTTAGTAAGGACCATGCAAATATAATTCTTGAGAAAAAATATGAAATTATTAACGTTCAAATGACCCCAATAGAAGTTGTTTTGACTTTTAATATTTCAGATAATTCAATGTCCTTAGCGATAATCGATTATAAGAAAATCTGGAATATTACCCCTAATACAAAAGTATTCTAAATAACGGATGTGGAAATGGAAATTCCAATTTAGCCCTGCCTTTTAATTAAGGCAGGGTTTTTAAATGTCTTTCCCCGCTGCTTACCAAGTTCAATAATTTTTTAGATCCAAATTGTCAGTAATAAACTATTAAATTTACTCAAATCTGAAGCCTGCAACATAGGTACAAGCCGATGCAACATATCTGCAAGAGATTGATTGAATAGTGAAAGCCTTTGCAACATAGCTGATAACTACCCCCCGCCTCAATTTATTTTATTTGCGGTGAGACTTTTAATCAACTTTTAAACAATAATTTTTTCAAGGAGGGCTCAAATGAAAAACTTAATATTAATTCTCGCTGCTTTTTCACTTCTACTTAATATGGGCTGCCAGGAAAATTTGATTAATGAACCTGTCGGTGCATTATCTGTCCCAAAAGATAATCTTGTAATAGAAAATACGCTTAAAATCTGCTGCGAAATCCAGGATCTTAAATATGGAATGTGTAATCTTTCCGGTTGTGTGAACTATGTTCATCAGGTCTTGAACTGGACACAGAATCCAAAGGGACTATATAAAGTTTTACTCAGGCTTCAAATGGATTCAAAACTTTGCGATAAGCTTGGAATGGTTCATCTGGAATGGCGGGCTGAGGGAAGAAGTGATGACATACTGTATGTGAGCGAAGAAGGAATCTTGCTTGTTGAGAAATGCTATTCGATAACAAATAGAAGTGATGTAGTTCTTCTTGTTCAGTATCTCGTAACAACAAATGGCGTTGGTATTTCAGGCATAAGTCTTGCCCCGCTCGAAAAGAAATTGATTTACAATAGTTATAAGGAGTACTAAAATGAAAAAAATATTTAATTCCCTAGTTCTGTTTTGTATTGGATGTCTTGTTGCTGCTACAGTTCTCTTTTTTGTCGGATGCCAGGAAAATTCTATAACAGATCCAATTGCAACCGAAGCAGTTGACAAAGATCAGGCCGGAACTGGTGATACTTATTTTCATGGGATTATACTGCTTGAAGGTGCATTAAATGATCCTTATCCGGTTGGAAATTCATTCTATAGAATCAGTGGCCAGATAGAATATGAACAGAAATCAGTTCATGAAAATCCAATGCTGATAGTTACCCAGCGATATGTATCCTTGCACTTTAGTATTAATGCGGATTTGCAGTATGTGTGCACAGTTTGTCCGCCATCTGAGGAAGATAATATAGCGGGTTTTATATCAGCTGAATCCGAAGATTTAGTTACTCTTGCCGGAAGCAGTGTTTCATTACTTGAAAAAACTTATACCATCCAGGGTCGCGATGATGGTATGACTTTGAAAGTCAGATTTCTTGTTACAGCAAACGGAACTGAATTAGGCGCAGTGTGGCTTGCGTTACCATCTCAAATTCTTGAAGCCGCAGACATAATTAATTATTAACTCTAACCAATAAAAATGGAGGATCTATGAAAACTCTTTTTGTCTCGCTCGTCGCTCTTTTGTTCGCATTCTTTTTAGGATGCCAGAACTCAATTACAGATCCCGTGGTGACCGATAATTCAGAATACATTGGCACTTCGGAGGAAGAAATTGCGTTTAAAGACGCTGCCAGTACTTTCCCTGGTCTAATAAAACTTGATGGCAACCTTTTCGATCCACTTCATCCAGCATATAACGTTCAAATTGATGGCATTATTAGATATAATCTTGAAATGCTAAATCAAAATGACCCTGAGGCATTGAAAGTTAAAATATATATCAATGCTAGTTTAAAAAGTAGTTGTCCCGGTCAGAATAAACATTGGATGGTTTATGGACTAACGGAAGATGTGATTTATTCATCTACCAGTATACTGGTGAAATCATTCGATGTAAAGAATACCAGTAATTGCTACTTTAAACTTGTTCTGCGACTTAAGGTTAATGAAAAGGAAGTCATCTTGATTTCCACTGAGCTTAAACCTTATGGTGGCTGCTATGCTAATAGAGATTTCTTCTAAATTTGGATTGTAATATGCAACTTCAACTCTGACCCTGCCCTTGAACAAGGCAGGGTTTTTTATTTTCATTCTTCGACTAAATATTACTAAAAATAAATTCCTACTTTCCTAAGAATTAAATAAGTTTCATCAAACAATAATCTGCTTTTTCAGGAGGAAACCATGCGCTCGCTTTATCAAAACAGATATGCCAGATTTTGGAAATCTTGCATATCTATCTCATCTTTAATTTTTTTAATAAGCTGCGGACCCAGCAACACAGTTGAAGTTGAATCTTTCACTCCAACCGGTGAGGTTCAGAATTTAACCAACTTCACGATTGAATTTTCTGAGGATCTTGCACCTGCAGATGTTCAGGATAAATGGCTCGATGATGAGTTTGTTACTTTCACTCCTGCGATTCAGGGGAAGTTTAAATGGACATCACCCAGCACTCTTACGTTTTCACCTGATGTTCCTCTCGATCCTATGCAGGCATACAAAGCCGCTATCAACAAAAATGTTTTGTTCAACACAACCTTCTCTCCCGATTTTGATGATTACAGCTTTCACACTCCTTACTTTGATGTAACCAAGGTTGATTTTTTCTGGACAAACATTCCCTATCAGAATTATAGGCTGAGCGTTCAGGCGAATATTTATTTCAACTATCCTGTTGATCCGAAATCATTAAAAGATTTTTTGGAAGTGAAAAGAGCAGGCGCAGTGATCACAGATTTCCAGGTTGTCTCTGAGCAGACAGCCGATGTGATAGCAATTAATTTTGGCGAAGTTGATCAAACTGATAAAGAGCAGCTCTTTTCAGTCGTAGTAAAAGAAAAGCTTGTTTCTGCTCTTGGTAAAGATGGCTTGAAAGAATCAAGAACTTTCGAAGTGAAGCTTCCTCCAATCACGCAGCTGGCAATCACAAATGTTACTGCTGGCTTCGATGGTGCTAATGGCTGGATCGAAGTAGCAACCACACAGACTGTTGATGATAAAAAGCTTAAAGATTATATCAGCACAGAACCATCAAAGAAATTAAACTTTTTAGTCAGTGGAAACTCGTTAAGAATTGAAACCGATCTCGGAAGTGTTCAAACAGTTAAGTTGAAAATTAGAAAAGGCTTGCCCGGTTTGTACGGCGGGAAGCTTGAGTTTGATTATGAGCAGGAAGTCTCGATGGTAAACGTTAATCCCTCAATCAACTTTGCAGATAAAAAAGGAAAGTATCTGATGCTTGGCGGTGAAGAGAATCTTAAAGTCAATGCAGTTAATATCAATGAGGTTGAAGTTGAAGTGTCGCAGGTTTTTAAGAACAATATCCTCCATTTCCTGAATCAGTATGGATACTATTATTACTATGACGAATACGATTACTACTATAATCCAAGCTATTATGTCGGTGATTATGGAGAAGTACTCTATGAAGAAAAAATTAAGCTCGATGGTGGTCAAAACTGGCTGAAGAGTTTTACAGTTAATTTGAACAAAGCGCTCGGACAAAAATACCAGGGAATATATGCTGTGTCAGTCCGCTCTTCCGAAGAACGCTGGCGAAGCGATTCTAAAATTGTTGTGATTTCTGATCTGGGTATCATCACAAAGATTGCGAACGACGAGATTTATGTTTTTGTAAACAGCATAATCAGTGCAGAGCCGGTTGCCGATGCAGAAGTAAATATCATCTCGACAAATAACCAGACAATCCTTACAGGTAAAACAGACGGTAAAGGTGTTGCAATCTTTAAAGATGTGAAGAAGCAAACTGAAGGTTTCTATCCGCGTCTTGTGGTTGTTGACAAAGGTACTGACTTCAATTACCTGGATTTAAGAGAAACTCGAATTGAAACTTCTCGTTTTGATGTCGGAGGATTGACTCAGTATGCTGCCGACTTTAATGTGTTCTTATATTCAGCAAGAAATATTTATCGTCCTGGTGAGGATGTGAATTTTTCAGCGATTGTGAGGAATGATAAAATCCAGATAGTAAAAGATGTCCCTGTCTTAATCAAAATTGTTACTCCCACAGGAAAAGTTTTTGAAGAATTTAAAAAGGATTTGAATGAGCAGGGTTCATTTGAACTCGCATTTAAGCTCCCTGAGTTTGCTCAAACCGGAGGTTACTCTGCTGATGTATATACAGGAAGTAAACAATTAATTGGCTCTTACAAATTCAGTGTGGAAGAGTTTGTGCCCGATAAGATCAGAGTGAATGTTAAGTCTGACAAGGAGAAAACAAAACCCGGCGACAAAATTAAAATTGATGTTGCCGCAGAGTTTCTCTTCGGTGCACCTGCCGCTGAAATGCGCTATGAAGCTGATATCCAGTTAAATCACAGATCATTCACAAGTAAAAATTTTGCTGGTTATACTTTTTCGAATTCATCAATAACAAATACAACTATTGATAATACTTTTCTTGAAGGTCAATTGGATTACGATGGTAAAACAAAAATCGATTACAACATTCCTGCAGGAATTCAGAGCAAAGGAATAATTGTTGGAACTGCATACGTGAGCGTTTTTGATTTGACTGGCAGAACAGTAACTCGTTCAGCAAGTTTTGATGTTTTCCCGAAAGATTATTTCATTGGAATAAAATCAACGGACTATTATTACGGGGTCAATGAAAATATAAGTCTCAATCTTGTTGCTGTCGATAAAGATGATAAGCAGATAAATAATTTTTCAGCGACAGCAAAATTAGTTAGATATGAATGGCAGACAGTTCTCAAGAAAGATTACAGCGACAGATACTATTATGCTTCCGAAGAAAAAGAATTTAGCGAATGGGAAAAGGAAGTAACCATAAGCGGCCCAACAAAATTTAACTTTATGGTTTCAAAATCTGGTAGATATGAATTACGCATCTCAAAGAAAGGAAGCAGTGATCACGAGAAAAACAATTTTTATGCATACGGCTGGGGTGCTTCCACTGCAGGTTCATTTGAAGTTGATAAAGAGGGAAGAGTCGAAATAGTTTTTGATAAAGAACAGTACGAACCCGGAGAAAAAGCTAAAGTTCTTTTCACCTGTCCATTCTCAGGAAAACTGCTTGTAACACTCGAACGGGGTAACGTTTATTCCTATCAGTATATTGAAGTAAACAGTAAATCAGCAGAGCTTGAACTTCCCATTGATGATGAACATATGCCTAACGTTTATGTTACTGCCACTCTTTTCAAAAAGCACAGCAAAGATGACACAGCACCGTTCCTTGTTGGACATGGTTTTGCTTCGATGAAGGTTTTGAAGAGTAAGAACAAATTACCCCTTTCAATTTCGGCACCGCAAAAAATAAAACCGAATACAACACAACAGATAACAATAAAAACTGAAGCACAGAGAGATATTTACGTTACAGTTGCCGCAGTTGATGAAGGTATTCTTCAGATAACAAATTTTGCAACACCAGATCCGTTTGGATTTATGTACGCAAAACGTCCGCTGATGGTTGAGAGTTATAACCTGTACAAGCTCCTTCTTCCTGAGATCGTTAAAATAAGCTCTTCGCCTGGCGGCGGCGATATGGAAGATCAGCTTCAGAAAAGAACGAATCCAATTTCTGTTAAACGTTTCAAGCTGCTTTCATATTGGAGCGGAATCAGAAAAACCAACAGTGACGGCGTTGTAAATATATCTCTTAACATTCCGCAGTTTAATGGTGAAGTTAGATTGATGGCAGTTGCTTACAC
Organism: Ignavibacteriaceae bacterium; assembly: GCA_035478175.1. GTDB lineage: Bacteria > Bacteroidota > Ignavibacteria > Ignavibacteriales > Ignavibacteriaceae > IGN2. The sequence goes on along the minus strand of DATIJX010000219.1, from coordinate 4,406 downwards.
TGGTTCGCGTTTCGGTTCAGCAGAGCAGCGGATGAAAGTTGCTGATGACCTTATTATGGAACCACAGGTACCAAGATTTCTTGCTGTGAATGATTCGCTCGTTACTCCTGTTTCAATAGTAAATACAACTGATAAAACGGCTGAAGTAGAAGTGTCGCTTAAAGTTGAAGGACCGTTGAGAATCACTTCATCATCAAAGAAATCCATAAAGCTTGAACCGAACTCAACTAAAAGTGTTACGTTCGGTATTTCTGCACAGTCACAGGTTGGTGCTGGTAAAATTATTTTTGAAACAAGCGGACTCGCAAAAGTTAAAGAAGAAATTGATATTGCTGTAAGACCGATTTCGCCTCTCATCGTTGAAACCGGCTCAGGTACAATTGAAGCCGGCAAGGAAATAAAAATTGATATCCCCAAAAATTTTCTTGCAGGAACTCAAAGCTCTACTTTGACTATAAGCAAATTTCCTGCAGTAAAGTTTGCCAAGCACTTGAAATATCTTGTTGGCTATCCTCACGGCTGTGTTGAGCAGACCGTTTCCAGATTATTCCCTCAGCTATACTTTGAAGATCTTGCAAAGCTTGTTGCACCCGAAATGTATCGGTCGAACAATCCGGTTTATTATGTGAAAGAAGGAATAAGAAAGATTGAATCAATGCAGCTTTATGATGGCTCAATTTCTTACTGGCAGGGCTACGCTGAACCAAGCTGGTGGGGTTCTGTTTATGCTGCTCACTTTTTAATCGAAGCAAAGAAAGCAGGTTTCAATGTTTCAGAAACTGTTATCAGTAAGCTGATGAAATATTTAGCTCAAAGAGCAAAAGAGCAGAGCACGTTTGATTACGTAATTTATCTGCAAACAGGTAGAACCATAAAGAAAATTGCAAGCAAAGAAATTTTGTATTCTCTTTACGTACTCGCTCTTGCTGGTGAGGGAGATATTGCAACGATGAACTATTACAAAGCTCGTCCTCATCTTGTTTCAGAAGATATGAGGTATATGCTTGCTGGTTCTTATGCTTTGATGGGAAGATGGAATACTTATTACGAAATAATTCCGAATGCTTTCACGCCTGAAAGAACTGATCGCTTAACGGGAGGAAGTTTTGATTCAGACATCCGTGCGAATGCAATTATGCTGAATGTGCTGCTCGAGGTTGAGCCAGCAAACAAGCAGATACCTGTCATTATTAAATATCTCACGCAGAATGCCGATCGAATATATTCAACCCAGGAAAGATCGTTTGCATTTCTTGCACTTGGTAAAGCTGCAAGTCTTAATGCTGACGCAAATGTTACAGTTGATATTCTTGTCGATGGAAAATCAATCAGTAAATTTTCAGGAAAAGATCTTACAGTTAAAGATGAAAAGCTTAACGTTACAAATATCACTTTGAAAGCTGACGGCAAAGGTGAAGTTTATTATTTCTGGAGTGCTGAAGGTGTAAAGCTGGATGAAAAGGTAAAAGAGGTTGATTCTTATCTGCAGATCAGAAGAACTTTCTACAGCTACAAAACAGGCAGACTTATTTCTGATTTTCGTTTTTATCAGGGTGAACTTATTGTTTGTAAAATCGAATTAACCGGTTATGATAGAAATGCAGAGAACATAGTAATAACTGATTTAATTCCTGCTGGATTTGAAATTGAAAATCCAAGACTCAATCCCGCGACCGAGTTGAAGTGGGTTCCGAAAAATCCGATGAATGTTCAGTATATGGATGTGCGTGATGACAGGCTGCTGTTGTTTACTGAACTGGTAAGAAATCAAACGAAAGATTTTTATTATATGCTTCGTGTTGTTAACCAGGGAACTTATCAGCTTCCTGTTATCGGTGCCGAAGCAATGTACGATCAGGAGTATCATTCATATCACGGAGCCGGTGTTGTGAGAGTATTGCAGAGGCTTGGAGAATAACAAAATGTCATTGCGATCCCGACTTTAGTCGGGAGAAGCAATCTCAAGTTAAATAGCCACGAGCTTTAGCTCGTGGTACTGATGATAAAATAAAGAAATGGCTTTAGCCAAAAATGATTAGGCTAAAGCCGATTGTTTTAAGTTAATTTTAGCCACGACTTAAAAGTCGTGGCAATTAAATCTTAATCAAATGCATTTTACATTATTAATAAAATATTCCCGAACAGTAAAGATTGTCTTCACAATCTTATTGAGCTTTGTTGTACTGAATTTACTCTTCCCGCTTCCAGCTAAAAAAGAATTCTCAAAAGAAATCCACGCGAAGGATGGAACTCTTTTAACTGCTTACCTGACAAGCGATGATAAATGGAGATTGAGAACAGAACTCGAAGAAGTTTCTCCTGAACTAATCAAAGCGATAATTGAAAAGGAAGACAGCTGGTTTTACTGGCACTTCGGGATACACCCTGTTTCCATAGTTCGTGCATTTTATCGCAACGTAACGAGTGGTGAAACTCAGCTTGGTGCCTCAACAATTACTATGCAGGTTGCACGAATGCTGGAACCGAAGAAGAGAACTTATTACAATAAGCTTGCTGAGATGTTCCGTGCTTTGCAGCTCGAGATAAAATATTCTAAAGAAGAAATTCTTGAATTATACTTAAGTCTTCTGCCTTTCGGCGGTAACATTGAAGGAGTAAAGTCAGCTTCATACATCTACTTCAACAGACCACCAGGAAAACTCAGCCTTGCACAATCAATAACTCTGGCAGTAATTCCTAACGATCCAAACACTCTCCGCTTGGACAGAAATCACAAAGAGACTGTCATTCCCGGGAGCGAAGCGACTCGGGAATCTGTCGAGGATTCATTCCCGTCAGATTCCAGGCAACCTGCCTACCGGACAGGCAAGGCTGGAATGACAATGAATTACCCAGTATCAGTTATTCAAAAAAGAAACTTCTGGATTAATAAATTCAAGCAAGAAAAAATATTTTCATCAACAGATTTAAAAGATGCACTCGATGAACCTGTTGAAAAAAACAGATATGCAATTCCTGTTTTTGCACCCCACTTCAGTTACTTCATTAAAAATAATTTTAGTGGCGACATAATAAATACTACACTCGATCTCTCAACTCAGCAAACCGCAGAAAATCTTTTACTCAGACACGTCAACAAACTATTTTACAAAGGAATTACAAACAGCGCAGTGTTGATAATTGATAACAAGAATTCATCGGTAATTGCATATTGCGGCTCTGCTGATTTTTATGATGAAAGTTCTTTCGGACAGGTGAATGGAATAACTGCAATTCGTTCACCCGGTTCAACATTAAAAGCTCCGCTTTATGCTTATGCTTTTGATGAAGGGAAACTCACACCGCAAATGAAACTTGCTGATATTCCAACAGACTTTCACGGCTACCAACCAGAAAATTATGATTTGAAGTTTTATGGAAATGTTTCAACGGAGTTTGCACTAGTAAATTCTCTTAACATTCCGGCAGTAAAACTTCTCGAGCAAATAGGATTGAATAACTTTATTGTGTTTCTCGAGAACTCAGGCTTCAATCAAATAAGAAAGCAAAAAAGTAAGCTTGGTCTCTCGATGATACTCGGCGGATGCGGAACTAATCTGCAGGAATTAACGAGACTCTTTTCTGCATTTGCCAGAAAAGGAAAGCTATATCCGCTGCAGTTTACGCTCAATGATAAAGAGGGGAAGGGAGAACAAGTTTTTTCTGAATCATCATCATACCTGACAGCACAAATACTTGCAGGAATTAATCGAAGCGATATTGTAAATCTTTCTAATTACTCGAAGCTGCCAAAGTTTGCCTGGAAGACGGGAACATCTTACGGTAAGCGTGATGCGTGGACAATTGGCTTCAATCCTAATTACACAATTGGTGTTTGGATGGGAAACTTTAACGGAGTCGGTTCACCAAATCTTTCAGGTGCTGAAGCTGCGGTGCCTTTGTTGTTTGATCTCTTCAATGCGATTGATTATGACTCAGATGTAAAGTGGTTTGAGATGCCAGAAGAACTACATACAAGGAAAGTGTGCAGCGAAAGCGGAATGATGCCTACACAATTTTGCACTAATCGGGTTCGTGATTTTGCAATTAAGAATCAATCGAGTAACGAGGTATGTAATATTCACAAGCCAGTCTATGTTAATCTTGATGAGAGCGTTCAATATTGCACAGGGTGTTTAACTTCATCAGATTATAAAAAAGCAGTGTATGCAGTTTATCAGCCCGAGTTAACCGTATGGCTATCAAAAAATAGTTACGATTATCACAAACCGCCGCCGCATAATCCAAATTGCACTGCAAAATTTGCTGAAGGCGGTCCGAAAATTTTATCTCCTTCCGAAGATTATGAATATTTCCTGGAGAAAAATTCAGGACAGGAAATACTTTTACTTGCTGCATCGGACAGCAGAGTAAAAACTCATTACTGGTACGTGAATGAAGAATTC
>DATIJX010000218.1:0-6697 GCA_035478175.1 Ignavibacteriaceae bacterium | reverse complement strand
AGCCAGGTTTACAAAGCTTATTTTGATGTGTATGCTTCCGATAATTCAAAATTGAATGCAGTCCCTGTAGAAATGTACAAAGTAATTGATGACCTTTATGAAAATCAGTTTATTCTTATGCGAGAATATCCAATCGGGAATTATACGGTTAAATTTTCTGCAGAAGGCTTTGAAGGCGGTATAAAGCAGGTTGCTCTTGGAACATTTTATTTTAAAAATGGACAGGATAATCTTCCTCCGCTCATATCGAATCTTGTTGCTCCTTCATCAGTTACAATCGGGAATGATACTACATTCATTCAATTGACATTAGGTGTTACTGATCCAAATGGATTAAATGATGTACTTTTTGTTTGGTTTGATTCTTATTTACCAAATGGTAATCCTTCCTCACAAAATCCAATTGCTCTGTTTGATGATGGTGTAAATGGCGGTGATTTGACTGCAGGTGATGGAACATATTCACGAATTGTAATTTTACCTCCTGTTGGCGTAACAAAAGGAACTTATAGATGGGAATTTCGTGCAAGAGATCGAATTGGTGATTTAAGTAATCAAATTATACATTTCTTGGAAGTACTTTAAATTTGAAGACGATTCATATCTTTTGTTTATTCATTATTTTTTCTTCAATGTCTTTTGCACAGCAAAAGCCAGAATCATTTGAACTTCCCGGCGATAAAAATTTTATTCCAAAAACTACTGCATCAAACCCTACAAGCAACAGCATTCTTGATATTGTAACAATCGAAGATGAGGTTTGGCTGGGTACAAGCAGAGGCGTTAGCGTTTCTTATGACAGGGGAATGAATTGGACAAATTTTTATGGAACTTCTCCTTTTGGAAACGATAATATCTCGGCTCTGGCTTATAACAAATACGATGGTTCAATTTGGGCTGCAACTGCTACAAGTGCACCTGCACCTGGTGGAGGTAGAGTTCCCAAAGGCACAGGTCTAAAGTTCACAACGGATAATGGATCAACCTGGACAGCTGTTCCTCAGCCTGTTGATCATCCTGACTCTTCCGTCGTTCATTTCGGTGAAAATGTTTTAAGTGTTCTTCCGATAACCGTTGCAGAACAAAATCTGACCTATGATATTGCATTCACTCCAAATGCAGTGTGGATTACATCTTTTGCAGGCGGTACCAGAAGAAGTTCAGATATAGGACAAACCTGGCAGAGAATTATTCTGCCTACAGACAGTTTAAATTCAATATCACCATCGGATTCTCTGGCTGAAAGGGACAAATGTATTTCTCCAACAGCAGGGAATTTTTGTAATACAGGCTGGCTGAATTACAGAGCGTTTTCAGTTGTGGCTGCTGATGATTCAACAGTTTATGTTGGCACCGCAAACGGAATCAATAAAACTACTGATGCATATTCTCAGCATCCTTCGTGGGTTAAGTTCAATCACCAAAATCAAGATCAACCGATCAGTGGAAATTTTATCACTGCACTTGGATTTAATTCTTTCAACAATGCAATTTGGGCTTCTTCCTGGAAAGCTGAAGATCCCAATGAGTTTTATGCGATTAGTTATTCTGCGAACGGCGGTAATAACTGGAAGACTGCTCTGAATGAAGAGCGTGGTCATAATTTTGGATTTAAGAATGGTGATGTTATCGCATTAACAGATAACGGAGCTTTCAGATCTTTAAGTCAGGGCAGAACCTGGATTCTTCCGAATAATATTGTTGATAAAGAATCCGGTGTAGAATTGACAACCAGCATTTTTTATAGTGCTGCTTCCGACGATGATTACGTATGGCTTGGTTCTAATGACGGGTTGGCGAGAATTATAGAAACAAGTGCATACAATGGCGATTGGAAAGTTTATTTTGCATCGCAGCCATTAAAATCGAATAGTGAAACCTATGCTTATCCAAATCCTTTTTCGCCAAGACAGGAACAACTGAAAATAAAATACAGCACTGGCGGAGTAGAAGCAGATGTTACGATAAGGATTTTTGATTTCGGGATGAATTACATCAGGACAATAATTCAGAATGCGCCTCGTAACAGAACTACAGAAGGAGCTCCGGAATTTTGGGATGGTCTGGATGATAACGGCAACTATTTACCGAATGGTGTTTACATTTATCGTGTTGATATTGATGAAGAAGAAGCGCTATTTGGAAAAATAATTTATATGCAATGATCGTCATACTAGAAATGAGATATGTAGGTAATAAAATTTATCAGTATCTGGATTGCGGCAATAATTTAAAAGAATGGTTTCATGATTGCATGACTGCATGCAACCATGTATTCATTCAAATGGGTATAAAAAATAAACCTATATAATTTGAAAAAGATAATTTTAATATTGTTTATCTTGATAATTGAAGCTGTTACTGCACAGCCCAAATTCTCTGAGATGGCTGTTAGTCCCGGTGCTTTCAGCAGGATTGGTTTTGGTGCGAGAGGAATTGGTATGGGTAATGCTTTATCATCAATAACAGAAGGAGAGTTAACTTCTTATTACAATCCGGCAATAACTCCATTCCAGGAAAATAATTCTTTCCAGGCTGGCTATTCATTTCTTACTCTCGACAGAGCACTAAATTATTTCAACTATACCAGAAGATTTGATTTTTATTCTGTAAAAGATACACTTGCTGAAACACGAAAACCAAGAACAACCGCAGGATTAAGCATTGGAGTTATAAATTCTGGGGTGAGGAATATTGACGGAAGGGATAATAATGGTTTACCCACCGGCGAACTATCAACATCTGAAAATCAATTTTTCATCGGGCTTGCAGCAAGGATATCAGAAAAATTTTCCATTGGCTTAGCAACAAAGTTTTATTACTATAGTTTATATGAAGAAATTAGTTCAACCAGTTTGGGCTTTGATGTTGGTGCCTTGTATAAGCTGAACGATAATTTCAACGTCTCATTTGTTCTTGTTGATTTAATGAGCAAGTATAAATGGGATACTTCACCGGTTTATCAGCAGGAAGGAATAATTAGTGAAGATAAATTTCCCAACCTTAGAAAACTTGGTGTAAGTTACAGAAATAAAGAACTTGGATTGATTGGTGCAGTCGAGTTTGAAAACAGTAACGCTGAAACCAATATTCTTCGTGCAGGAATTGAGTATAATCTTTATGATAAGTTTTTTATTCGTGGTGGAGTTGACCAGTTTAATCTCACTAATACCGATTGGCCGGTTAAACCTTCGCTTGGTTTTTCATTCTTTCAGCCGTTTGGTAATTTAGTAGTGGGTGTTGATTATGCTTTTCAGATTGAGCAATACTCAAGCGCTGACAGGCATATTTTAAGTGTTAATTTTAATTTTTAATCTTTATGCTGAACCTGTTTCAGCATCTTTTAGCTTAACATTGAGATTCCGAAATAAATTCGGAATGAAAGAAAAATGAAAAAAACTTTAATAATATTATTTCTAATAAGCGCAATTTCTCTTGCCCAATCCGCAGGCAACAGCGGACTTTCATTCCTGAAGTTCGGGTTTGGTGCAAGAAACATTGCTATGGGTGATGCTGGTGTAGCCGCATCAAATGATCTTTCAGCATTATTCTATAACCCATCACGACTTGTTTCTATCGAAATGAATGAAGTTATGTTTATGCACAATGAGTGGATTCAGGATATTAGAAGCGAGGTTGGAGGAATTAAATGGAATATGTTCAATCTTCCATGGGCAGTTGGCTTTAATGTAACTACGGTTGACGATATTGAAGTACGCGAACGTCCCGGTGATCCTATTTCAAAATTCAATGCAAATTATTTCTTCGGAAGTCTTTCATCAGGGTTTACTGTAATTAATGATTTGGATTTTGGAGTTACATTCAAATATCTTTATGAAGGATTGCTTAGTGATGAATCCTCTGGCTATGGTCTCGATTTCGGATTGAATTACTTTACACCGATTGAAGGTTTAACTGCATCAACAGTCATTAGAAATGTCGGCTCTATGAGTGAGCTAAGAGTAGAAAAGACAAAACTTCCTACTGAATTTCGTCTGGGCGGGGCATACAATTTTGGTCTCGAAACATCTAAACTCGATTTTATTATAGTCGGTGAATTTCAGAAATACCTTGATACTGATGACATTCACTTAATCGGTGGTAGTGAAATTATATACAACAAAACCTTTGCTGCACGTGTTGGATATCAATCAGGCTATGAAGCACGAAACTTTACTGGCGGTGTTGGAATTATGTGGGGTAATTTACGTTTTGATTATGCTTATATGCCATTCTCATTGGGACTTGGAAACGCAAATCTATTTTCGCTGCAGTTCAAATTTTAGTTTATAGGTTCCTCAAGTACTTCAAGTATAGTTACAGTATGCTGGATAGTTATGTCAAGAAATCTATTTTCAGTCAGATATATCTGCAGAGCGAACCTGCTTCCTTTTTCTGTATATGTTTCAAGTGGAATTAATTTAGTTTCATCCAGATCTTTTTCGTATTGCTTCAGGATATTCCATAATGTTTTAAATACCTGACCGACATTACTTTTGGTTTTTGTTCCCCAGTCTTTGATAATTTTAACTGCAATTTCATTCTTAAATATTATAACACCAACCGGCTCATTTTTGTTGTCTGAAATATAAAAACTGCTATCTTCATCTTCTATTACATTAAAACCTGATTTTAATTTTTCCCAAACTTGCATCATGTCCATTCCAAGTTCAACATCATAACCACGTAAATTCATTGTTCTATCTTGCGGGAAAATGCAGATCGTAAAAACTATCAATACCAAAAAGATTTTCATTAGTACTCCAATTAGAATATTTTATTGATAGAAATTTAAAGAAGTGCTATTACTTAGCCAAGGTATTTATCTACTTTTATTTATCTTGATTAGAGTTGAAGAGTTTAGTTGGGGAGTATTGGAATAATTAGAACTTACTCGAACCGATTAAAATTGTGAAAGGGTATAGCAAAAGAAATCTGGTTCCATGTGAAGAGAACTCAATTGCCGGCGCAGGAAACTTAACACCATTAAGCGATTGCTTTAACCAATTCCAAATAGGAACTCCGTCAGGCAGTAATTCAACAAGGTTGTAATCTATTCCTATCACAAATCGGCTGCATATAACCGGAGTGCAATATCCACTAACTCCATATCCCAGTCCAATGTTCAACCATTTTGGCCAGATTGATTCTTCCTCGCCCCAAAATAAATTACGGATGTGAATTGAAATCCATGCGGTAGTAGAGTTGTAGTTATCTAAGAAAGTTTGTGTCCTTGCTTCCGGTGGAACTCCAATCATCTCCGGAGGAGCGTATTGCCATTTTGGTGAGAAGTTCTGCAGGAAAGGAATGTAATGTTGAAGGTAAAAGTATGAGACACCTAAAAAGTCTGCAATAAAATCACCGGGACTGAAGCCGGTACTTTCCGCATATCCATCCTTGAATTCAACATAAGTCTGTGCTAATAGACCAAATAACGAACCTAAAAAAATGCTTTGTTCCCAGCTAAACCCCGAGAAGACGAATGCTTCACGCGCAACATAGGAGATATAATATCCTCCCAAAAAATGACCAAATTTATCTGCAAAGTGAACTTCATTCCAATCATCGCGAAAATAAAAAGATGATCCTTTGCCATCCCACCATGCAGCGCTTTGATTTATATGAAGAGCTATTCCCGTAGCTACGGTAACGCTCAACGCCAGTGTTGCCTGAAGCGGTTTAATCTGTGTGGAGATATTGGGAAGATCGCCGCTCAAAGTGAATCTTGGTGAGCCTGCATATTTAAAGTCATTCCCGTCAATAGTTTTTCGTTCAGCTCTGGCTTGATCTATCAGCAGATGATCTGACAAAGTTAAACTGATGTAAGTTGCGAGTGTTGACTTATCCCAGCAAATTTCGTTAATGGATTTTTTTGTTAAAGTGATATGATATTTTGTTTCAGTTGTTCGGTAGGATAAGTAAGAAGTATTAAGCATTAAAACATTTTCTTCAGCGCTCCTTAAAAATTTAATTGAAGTAAATGTGTATGGTGAGCTAGTAAATGTTAAAATTAGATTAGAGGTCTGTAATATTTTTTCAATTTTGTAGTCGATATCCTGACTATAAGTATGCGGTTCGCCAATTTCGGTTACCTGAAATCGTGCAACGGCCTCAGGCTTTTCCGCAATATTATCCGCAGTAATCAGTAATGTAGTTTTAGCCGATACCGTTGCTTTAAGTATAAAGCAAAGTATCAGTAAAAATTTCATTTCAAAAGAATCATTTTCCTTGTTTGTGTATAATCTCCAGCCTTTCCGTCTTTGCTCTGCAGAGCCGAGACAAGTAGTTGATAAAAATAAATTCCGGAACTCAGATTCCGGACTTCGCCGGAATGACTGTTGATGTTAAACTCAACTTCATAATTGCCGGGCTGTTTTTCTTCACTCACGAGAGTTGCGATTTCATTTCCGAGAATATCATAGACCTTCAAACTCACAAATCCGAAATCCGAAATCGTAAATCCGATATTTGTTACAGGATTAAACGGGTTGGGGTAGTTTTGAGAGAGACTGAACTCGTTCGGGATTATTCCTGAATCATCAACTGACAATCCAAAGTCAGCGTGGAAGGGTTGGGATAACGAATCTATTCTCAACCCATCTTTTTTAACAACTAACTGAATGTTGAACTTATTCTGATCTGAAAAAAACATTGAATCAAATTCAATCAATACAGGATCAAATGGTGGATACGATTT